>CAYTDW010000095.1:0-7858 GCA_964436585.1 uncultured Halioglobus sp.
GCGCCGCCGAGGGTGCCGGCGGTGTTGGAGGTGAATGTGCTTCCGACAATCGAGGTGGGGCCGTTTGAGGCGATGGCACCTCCCGCCTCCGCCGCCGAGTTCCCGGTGAACGTCGACCCTGCGACGGCGAGGATGCCGCCCGAGGCGATCGCGCCGCCGGACCCTTCGGCGGCACGGTTGTCGGTGAACTGGCTTGCCGAGACCCGGAGCTCGCCGAAATCGACGGCCACCGCTCCGCCGACCTGCGCGGAGTTGTCGCTGAAGGTCGACCCGGTCAGCACGAGCGGCACGTCGACCAGCGAGCTGGCGAGGCGGCCGACGAACAGGGCGCCGCCGTCGGTGCCCGCCAGGTTCCCGGTGAACGTGGAACCAGTGATGGCGATCGGCTGCGGTGTGGAACCGGTAAAGCCGTTGACCGACACGGCACCGCCGCGCAGAACCGTCGTGTTGTCGAAGAACGTGCTGTCGACGATCGAGAGCGACGTGGGATAGGAGACCGAAATCGCACCGCCGCCAGCCGATGAGGAGTTGCCGGTGAACGAGCTGTCGGCAATGGTAACGGCACTGAGCGAGGTCGCGATGGCTCCGCCGATCTGGCCGACGTTGCTGCGGAACTCGGAGTCCTCCACGGTGAGGGATCCGCCAACGACCTGCACGGCGCCGCCGTCTCCGTCGGACCGGTTGTCCTCGATGCGGCTGGCGGTGATGGTCAGCTGTGCGCCGTCTGCGGCGATCGCCGACCCGCCCATGCCGTCGATTGCGAGGCCGCCGGAGATCGTCACGCCGTTCACGTCGAGCGCCGACCCAGACACGGTGATGCCGACCCCATCGCCCAGCGCTATCACAGTGGCGTCACGGCCGGCACCGGTGATGGCCACGTCGCGGCCGAGCGTTACCGGTCCCGAGAGCGCATGGGTACCGGCGGACACGTCGATCTCGACCACACCCGTCCCGGCGGTGCTATCGGCTTCCTGAAGCGCGGCCAACAGAGTGCACGCTCCGCCCGTCGTTGCACAGGTGCCATCTCCGCTATCGGCGTCGGCACCGGCACCTGTCGATTCCACGACAAAGATGCGATCGGGTGCGGCCAACGCTGGCGCGGCGAACCCGAGAACCCCGGCCGCCGCAGGTGCGATGATCGCGAAAGCAAGGAGTGTTGATCTCAGCCGTCGGTCCATCGTCCTCAATCCCCCCGAGCCACGCGAATGTCGCCGGGCGTGATGAGGATGGTCTTTTCGCCCTTGGCGTATCCCTCCAGCTGCTTTTCTGTGACCGCATCGAGCTTGTCGGCGTTTTCGCGCATCTTGGCGGCGCGAGCCGGGTGCTTCGCCTCGACGGCATCGGCCTGAAGCCGGAGATCCCTGACAACCTGCTTCGCCCGGTTGAACAGTTCTGCTGCCTTGGGTCCAGCTGCCTTCGGGCTGATCGGCAACATGATGTACTCGGCCAGCTTCAAAAAGTACTGCGTGTCGAGGTCGAACCCGAGGTCCGACGCGCCGTGGGCGGGCACCCGTGCGGTCTTGCCGACCCGGGCCATGAAATCGGTGATGATCTGGCCCCGCTTTCCCTCGGGCCACACGCCGTCGGCGGGACCGAAGTACTGCAGGTCGTAATCGCTGCCGTAGGGGCGGACCGTGCCGTCGGGCATCTTGCGGGCGAAGGTGGTGGCATCGTCGATGTTGAGCGCCACGACTTCAGTCGGCCGGCTCAACCCCGGGTGGTGTTGGAGCCGGGAGCGAAGGTCGGCCAGCCCAGAGTCCGACAGCCCGAGCGACGCCACGAACTCGGGTTCATCGAGCTGCTCCAGGTAGGTCACGCCATCGGTGGGGTTGCCAGGCCGACCGTTGATGATGCGGATCGGTCCGTGCCGCTGCGAGCCTGCGACGATCGTGTTCATCTGTCCTTTGCCAGCGTTCCAGTCGGCGTAGTTCTTCTGTTGCGTGGCGAATCGATCTGCGTAGGTCTTGGTGAAGCCGGGCGTGGTGGCTTCGAGCGCGTCCAGCGCTTCTTGCGAGAGCGGCACAGGATTGAACACCGACACCTGGCCCTCAAGGAGCTTGGGTCCGCCGATGGCCCGATCGAGCGGCCCGACAGCCTTATAGGCGTTCCACTCCTCCTTGCCGAGCACATTTGGTACTGAGATCGACGCCGGTTCTGCCGTGCGGAACTGGGCGACGAAGTTGATGCCGTACTTCTCGGACATCTCCCTGGTGATCTCCTGGAACTGGGCAGCGTCGTCAGGAGAGAACCCGGTGCGCGTGCCGAAGTCGGCGTCGAGCGGGATGACGGTGCCCGACGGCAGGTTCTGCAGCGAGTCGCGGTTGGCCTGCTCCAGGCGCGCCAGCCTTGCCGCTGCGTCATCGATCGAGTCTGCGGAGGAAAGAATTGCTTCGTCGGGGACGATGCGCGTCGAGCTCATGCCGGAGCGGAGCCCCAGGCCACGGGAAAGGATCGGCGCCACCAGCTTGCTCGTTGCCACCGCGGCGCCCTCACCAAAGATGGCGAGGCTCGCATCGATCGTGCCGTTGGCCATGTAGCCGCCCTGGCGGTTGCCGACCACCCGCGAGGCGGCCACCGGGTCTGCGAGGAAGGCATCCTCCTCCAAGTCCCACAGCTCCTTCTGGCCCTGCCAAGCCAGTTCGGTGTCGGTCTTGACCTTGGCGCCCAAGGCCAGGTTGCCTTCGATCGCGACCTCCAGGAGCTCGGGCCCCATCATCCCGAAGACGTCGCCCAGGTAGCCCAGGTTCTCCACGCCGCCCCGGTAGATGTCGGTGCCCAGGGCTTCGACCTTGTCCCAGTCGGTGATCACCCCGAAGAACGCTGCGACCCCGTCCTTCGCCTCCACGCCGCGCCGCTCGGCCTGTGCGGTGAAGCCATCCCAGGTCGCCGCCCACCGCTCATCGAAGCTCTCGCGCTCGGCCTCCCACACCGCCAAGTTGGTGGCCCACTCGTCGGAGAACCCGGCCGCCTTCCACGAGTCGATGGTGGCCCGGATCTCCGGCGACACCGGCTTGCCCCCACCGACTACCAGATCGTCGGTGAAGCTCTTGATGATCCCCTTGTTGGTCTCGTCGATCGTTCGCAGCGAGGTGCGCAAGCCGTCGAGCGCCATCTCCTCGGCGTCGAGGCGGGTGAGCTCGTCTTCGGTGACCTCGATCGAGACGATCTCCTCACCGCCCACCGGGCCGTCAGCCGTGCTCCCCGCCACCGTTTCGGTCAGGACGGCGATTCCGCCGCTGACGACCGGGAACACCGTGGTGATCTCGACTTCCTCGCCGACGCCCAGCGTGTCGGGCAGGCGGCCTCGCCGATCCGGCGTTCCGAGTGGGTTGGGCAACAGGCCCCCGTTGGTGAGGTCCTCTGCCTGTTCCACCACCAGCCCACTGGTGCCGAGGTCTTCGACCGGCTCACCAGAGTCGTTGGTGACGCGGGTGGTGACGATGATGGTGTCGTCGTCGCGCTCAGCCTCGACTTTCACGATCAACCCGGAGGACGCCACAGAGGTCGCACTGAGGAAGAAGACGGCATCGGTCTCGGGGTCGCGGCCGGTGACGCGTGCCGTGAGCTCCGCCGGGTACACATCGGCCTCGAGCCTCATCCGATACTGCAGGCGGATCGACGCGCCAGGCGCCAGTGCGTAGCCGTCTGCGGGCGGCGCGTTGCCAGCACCGTCGATCGGTCCGCTCAGCACGGACACTGCGCCGCCCGGCGGCCCCTCGAACGCCGACATCTTCACCGCCTCCACGGGCTTGTCCCACTCGTTGGTGATGGCGACCGCAGCCTCGAACTCGTCCCCCGGTTCGGTGCTGGTGCCCTGTCCGGACTGCACGACGATGTCGACCGGTGGCGCGACGCGCACGTCGCGACTGGCGGTGTCGAACACCGGAGCACCGTCCAGCCTGGCGCTGGCTCGGACCTCAAGGCGCAGCGGGCCGACCGAATCGAAGGATGCGATCCAGCGGATGGTGACCGACCCGTCGGGGGCAAGTTCGTCGGGTGGATCCCAGTCGGGGCCCTCGAGGATATCGAGCGTGCCGCTGGAATACAGACCGATGCCCTCATCAAGCGCCAGGTCCGTGAGCGGTTCATCGGCGGAATTGGTGAGGGTCGCCTCCACGACGAACGCGTCGCCGGCAATCACCTGATCTTCATCGGTCGGGGCCACCGTGATGGCAGCATCCAGGCCAGGCTGCCCATAGAGGCCGAGACGTGCGGCAGCGTTGGCGGGAGCCTGGCCTGATGCAGCGAAGGGCGCGAGTGTGTCGATGCAGTAGGTCGGCTGCGGTTCACCCGAGGGTGGAAAGAAGCTGTCGAAGTCGTTCGAGCCGTTGTACCAAACGTAGGCGTACTTCCCGGATGGGGGTTGGTACGCGGGGTACTCGCCGTAGGTGGCACCGGTCTCGAACCCATCGCCCCAGCGCTGAGCGGGGATCAGCTCGGTGACGGGGATTGGCGTGGGGGCTGGAAGGTTCGGCCGCACCACCGTGATGTGCGGCCGGGGCCCCTGCCCGTCGCCCCTATCGTACAGATAAGCCTCGCTGGCATCGAACTCGGCGATGACGATGTATCGACAGCTGTTATAACCACCGCGCCGGTCCAGGTAGATGTGGTTTTCGTAGGGGATGACCTGTATCTCAAACGGGATCGAACCTTCCGCCGCCGCTATAGCCTCTTCGATCGGGTTGCCGGCGACCAGCCCGACCACCAGACCCGCGAAGATTGCGACCTTCACCAGCAGACGCTGCATCTCCAATGCACCAGGAAGCCGCCGCGCGGTCCCTGGCGACGAGATGCTACCCACGATCGGGCTTGGGCGCTTCATGTGCAACCGCCGCCTAACAAACCACTTTCCCCCTACGCGCGGCAGATCCGGGCATGAATGGTAAACATAAAACGCCTTTTGAGGGTAGATTTCCTGACTGACACTGTCAACTGAGCTTGCTTAACAAGAGTAGACAACTGCTCACGCCATGAGGTTCTCACCGGCTTCCTTGCGAGCCTAGTGCTGTTGGGCTGAATTCTGCTACCGCGCGCCCGGCCCACGATGCGACCACAGCAGCGCCAGCAGCACGATGCCCAGCCCGCTGCCCAGGGGCACCCAGGGCCCCAGGGGCACCGGGGTACTGCGCTGTGCGGCGGCCGTCGGAATGAACGTAACCGTATTGACATTGATGTTGTTGGTGCCCGCGAGGACCTCGAAGGGAGTGCCCGCTGTAAAGCTCGCCACCACCGCTCCCGAACAGGCGGGGTTCTCGGCGTCATAGGGATCGGAGACGGTACCAGTCCCGCAGCCGGGGACGGGAGGCTGCAGCGTACAGCTGCCCCGGTCGCCGATCAGGATGGTCCCCGGGCCCATGGTCTCTTCGAGCAGGACAAGTGGGGTATCGGTCAAGCCATACGCGGTACAGGTGGAGTTGGTGATAGTAGTGTTGCTACCCCCCTGCCCCAGCGCCACCGTGGGCAGGCACAGGGCGAGGCACAACAGGGTGCGATGCAGGTTTTTCATTGCCGGGGCACTCCCCTCGGTAGCCATCCGCTTACGCCCTCCCGGCCCGGCGCGACCACAGCAGCGCCAGCAGCACGATGCCCAGCCCGCTGCCCAGGGGCACCCAGGGCCCCAGGGGGACCGGGGTACTGCCCTGTGCGGCAGCCGTCGGAATGAACGTGACCTGATTGATATTGAGGTTGACGGTGCCCGCGAGGACCTCGAAGGAGGTGCCCGCTGTAAAGCTCGCCACCACCGCTGCCGAACAGGCGGGGTTAGCGGAGTCATAGGGATCAGAGACGGTACCTGTCCCGCAGCCGGGCACGGGAGGCTGCAGCGTACAGCTGCCCCGGTCGCCGATCAGGATGGACGTCGGGCCTATTGTCTCTTCGAGCAAGAGAAGTAAGTTATCGGTCACGCCATATGCGGTACAGGTGGAGTTGGTGGTGGTAGTGTTACTCCCCGTCTGCCCCAGCGCCACCGTGGGCATGCACACCGCCAGGCACAACAGGAGACGACGCAGACTGGTCATAACCGGGAACTCCCAAAGTGACTAAGGTCACAGCGCGCTTTCGTGTCGGCGTGGAACCGTGGGAAAACTATACATTAGGCCGGGGATACCCCGGAACCGATTTTTTGGGTCGTCACGAAGCCCCCGCGCCGGCGAGAGCCAGTCGGCGGTGTGACGGTTTGTGCCATAATCGGAGCCCGCACAGACGGCTGCCATTTATCGTTGCAGAGTGCAAAACCCCGACAGGAAGACCGAACCCACTATGACCCCCGAAGAATTCCGCAGCGCAGGCCACGAGTTGATCGACTGGATCGCCGACTACCGCCAGCGCATTCCCGCGCTGCCGGTGAAAGCGCGGGTGCAGCCCGGCGAGGTGCGCGCGGCCCTGCCCGCAAGTGCACCCGAGGGGGTTGATGACTTCAGCGCCCTGCTGGCGGACCTGGACCGGGTGATCGTGCCCGGCGTCACCCAGGTGCAGCACCCCATGCATTTCGGCTGGTTTCCCTCCAACGCCGCGCTGGCCTCGGTGCTGGGGGATATCGCCAGTTCCGGCATGGGTACCCTGGGCATCTCCTGGGAGAGCTGCCCGTCCCTCACGGAACTGGAGGAGGTGGTGTGTGACTGGATGCGCCAGTTGACCGGCCTGAGCGAGCAGTGGCGCGGCACGATTCACGATACCGCCTCCACCGCCTGCGTCACCGCGATGATCCTGGCGCGGGAGCAGGCCAGCGGGTTCAGCAAGAACGGCGCCGGCCTGCAGGGTTCGGCCGCACCCTTGATCGTGTACAGCACCGCCCAGGCCCACTCCTCCATCGCCAAGGCCGTGCAGCTGGCGGGCTTCGGCAACGCCAACCTGCGTCTCATAGATGAAGATCCCTACACCCGGGCGATGTTGCCGCAGGCGCTGGCCGCGGCCATCGAACAGGACCTCGCCGCCGGCCATGTCCCCGCCGCCATCGTCTGCTCCGTCGGCGCCACCGGCACCACCGCGATCGACCCGGTGGAAGCCATCGCCGCTATCGCCAACCGGCACCGCATCTGGCTGCATGTGGACGCGGCCATGGCCGGCTCCGCCATGTTGCTGCCCGAATGCCGCCACCTGTGGCAGGGGGTTGAACAGGCCGATTCCCTGGCCTGGAACCCCCACAAATGGATGGGCACCATCCTCGACACGGCCCTGTTCTACGTGCGCGACGTGGCGCACCTGGAGGCGGTGATGTCGACCAACCCGTCCTACCTGCGCTCGGGCGCGGACGGCCAGGTCACCCAGTTCCGCGACAGGGGCATTCCCCTGGGCCGTCGCTTCCGCGCCCTCAAGCTCTGGTTTCACCTGCGCCTGGACGGCATCGATGCGATCCGTGCGAGGCTGCGGCGGGACCTCGACAACGCCCGCTGGTTCGCGCAGCAGGTGGCGGCCGCCGAGGGCTGGCAGGTGCTGGCGCCGGTGCCGCTGCAGACCGTGTGCATCCGCCATGTGCCGAAGGACCCCCGGGGCCAGCCGCTGGCGGGAGATGCGCTGGATACCCACACCCTGGAGTGGCTCGCGCGCATCAATGATTCCGGCGTCGCGTTCCTGTCGCCCTCGCTCCTGGACGGGCGCTGGATGGTGCGGGTATCAATTGGGGTGGAGGACACCACCCGGGCGCACGTGGAACGGCTGTGGGAGCTGCTGCAGCGCGCGGTTGCAGGGGCGGTCACATAGTTGTCATATAGCGGCAATATCATCCCCGCCCTTCGAGGGGTTTTTGCCGGGGACCAGCGCCAGACATGCAAGCATCGGAACTACAGCAGACGCCGCCGGCCTCGCCGGGAACACTGATCGTCGAACTGGAAACGATCCAGCGCGAACTGCGGCAGTGCGT
>CAYTDW010000096.1:0-7809 GCA_964436585.1 uncultured Halioglobus sp.
ACCTTTACTATCGTCGGTGGCAACCCTTCCCGGGCAGTGCGGCAACTGGCGGCAGTGCCGGGCATCTTTGTTACGGGTCGCGTAGCGGACGTGCGCCCGTACCTGAAACACGCACTGGCGGCGGTAGCTCCCCTGCGCATCGCCCGCGGGGTGCAGAACAAGGTGCTGGAGGCCATGGCCATGGCCCGGCCGGTGCTGGTCAGTCGCAAGGGCCTGGAGGGTATCACCGCTGCCGAGGGCGAGGAGGTACTGCTGGCGGAATCGCCTGCAGACTACCAGCGCCTGCTGGCCGAGATACTCGCCGGCCTGCACGCGCACATGGGGGACAGGGCGCGCGCCTGCGTGCAGCGGGGCTTCAGCTGGGACGACAACCTGCCGGAAGTGGTGTTGCTGCTGGGGGAGGAGGGCGCCGTGCCGCGCCACGCGAAGGAGCATGTCCAGCGTGACTGAAGCAGGGGCGATTCAGCGGGCATCGTCCGCAGTGGTCACCGGTCGTGGGTTAGGTTTGTTGGTGGCGCTCTACTGCCTGCTGGTGCTGGGCTTGTTCCTGGACACCGTGCGAGACATCGTGAGGGTGTGGACGGTCTCCGAGACTTTCGCCCACGGTTTCCTGATCGTGCCTATCGCGCTGTGGTTGGTCTGGCGCCGGCGCCGGGAACTCGCTGCTGCGGTGGCCAGCCCCCGGCCCCGGGTGCTGTTGCTCACCGCTGGGGGTGGGCTCGTCTGGCTGCTGGCGCATATGGTGGATGTCAATGTGGTCCAGCAACTTGCCCTGGTAGGTATACTGATCACCGGGATCTGGGCGCTGCTGGGTACCGCGCTGGCGCGGCAGTTGATGTTTCCGCTGGGCTTTCTGCTGCTGGCCGTGCCAATGGGTGAAGAACTGGTGCCACCGCTGATGGAATTGACTGCGGACACCACCGAGGCATTGGTGCGTGTTTCCGGCATTCCGGTGTATCGGGAGGGCATGTATCTCACGCTGCCCACCGGACACTGGTCGGTGGTGGAGGCCTGCAGCGGGGTGCGCTACCTGATCGCATCGTTCACCTTGGGTCTGCTTTACGCCTACTTGACCTACCAGAGTCTTTGGCGCCGGCTGGCCTTTGTCCTGGCGGCTATCCTGGTGCCGATCGCCGCCAACAGCCTGCGCGCCTACGGTATCGTCATGATCGGGCACTTGAGCGGCATGGAGTTGGCGGTCGGTGTGGATCACCTGATCTATGGTTGGGTATTCTTCGGAGTGGTCATGCTCCTCCTGTTCTGGATCGGCGGTTTCTGGCAGGAACCGGAGCAACAGTTGGTGGCTGCGCCGTCACCCGGCACTCTCGCCCACCGCGCAGCTGGCGGCGATGCACGGATGGGGGCCGTGGTTGTGCTGGCACTGGCGGTATCCGCTATCGGCCCTGTTGCTGTCGCTGCCCTCCTGCGCGCGGAGCAGCCTCACGCATTTGCCGCTATCACCGAGCCCGTGCCGGCCTCCGGTTGGAGCGCCGCCAACCCTGACTGGGCGTGGCTGCCGCGGCATGCGGACGCGGACCGGACCCTGGCAGCCCACTACACTGATGCCAGCGACGTGGTGGGGCTCTACCTGCATCAGCACCTTCAGCAGCAGCCTGGTCTGGAACTGGTCCAGACGGGCGAGCCCTGGCGGCCTGATGCGGACAGCTGGCGGGTTCTCTCCCGAACCTCTGTCCCCGTGATGTTGGGAAAGAGCGGGGCGGTGCAGGTCCGGGAAGCCACTGTGCGATCGGCGCAGCTGCGACTGCTGGTCTGGAGCTGGTATCGGGTGGATGGGAAACACACGGCCAACCCCTACCTCGTCAAGCTATGGGAGGCAAGGCAGCAAATCTTTGAAGGGCGGCGTGAGGGCACGCGCCTGTTTCTTGCGACCCCTGTCAAGGATGGGGGCTCGGAGCAAGCCCGGGAACGGCTGCAGGCCTTTGTCGGCCAGCACCAGGCCGCCATCGAGCAGGTGCTGGACCGGCGTGACCCCGTCGCTTCCCCTTGAGGAATGCCCTGCTGATGCCAACGGTTTCCAGGTCCGCGCAACCACCTCTGGTCGTCCATATCATCTACGCCCTGGGCACGGGCGGCCTGGAAAACGGCCTGGTCAACATCATCAACCGCTGCCCGCCCGGGCGCTATCGCCACGCCATCATCTGCCTGACGGCTGCGGAGGCCTTCGCCGGGCGCCTGGCTGTGCCGGATGTGGAGGTGATCGCGCTGCACAAACGCCAGGGCCACGACCCGGCCGTGTACCTGCGCCTGTGGCGCGCGCTGCGTCGCCTGCGTCCGGCCATCGTCCATACCCGCAACCTGGCCGCGCTGGAAACCCAGGTGCTCGGCCTGTTGTTGACCGGCTGCAAGCGGGTGCACGGCGAGCACGGCCGCGATGTGAGCGACCTCGATGGCAGCAACCGCAGGTACCAGTGGCTGCGACGCCTGCTGAGCCCGCTGATCCATCGCTATATCGCCGTCAGCCAGGACCTCGCCCGGTGGCTGGTGGGCACTGTGCGCATCGCGCCGGGCAAGGTCACGCAAATCTATAACGGGGTAGATCACGGCCGTTTCCCGCCCCGTTTCGACACTGTGGGCGGGAGTGGGCCACAGCATCTGCGGGCAGCGCTGCCGGGCATGCCCGCCGGGTTCCTGCCGGCTGCCGGCTGCCGGGTGGTGGGCACCGTGGGCCGGCTGGCGGCGGTGAAGGACCAACAGGCCCTGATTCTTGCATTGGCTCACATTTTGCAGGAAAGCCCGCAGCAGCGGCAGACCCTGCGCTGTATACTCGTCGGCGACGGGCCAGAGCGGGCTGCGCTTACAGCCACCATCGCGCAGCATGGGCTGGAAGAGCTTGTATGGCTGGCGGGCGACCGTGAGGATATTCCCGACCTGCTGGCCTGCATGGACGTGTTTGTGCTGCCCTCGCTCGGGGAGGGCATCTCCAACACCGTACTGGAGGCGATGGCCACGGGCCTGCCGGTGATCGCCACCCGGGTGGGAGGCAACCCGGAGTTGGTGCAGGACGGGGTGACAGGGCTGCTGGTGCCGGTGGCCGACGTGCCGGCGCTGGCCGCGGCGATTGTTGCCCTGGCACAGGACCCGGCCCGCTGCGAGCAGATGGGACGCGCCGCAGTGCAAAGGGTGACAACAGATTTCGACTGGGAGCGCGCCGTGTCCGCCTACCTTCAAGTCTATGACGAACTGCTGGGGCTCGCCCCGCCTTCAGGGCAAATGGACAGGACCTGACTATGTGTGGCATCGCCGGCATCTTTGACCTGCAGCAGCAGCGCGAGCCCGATCGCGCACTGCTCGCCGCCATGAACCAGACCCAGTTCCACCGCGGCCCGGACGAGGGCGGTCTGCACACGGAACCGGGGGTGGGCCTGGCCCACCGCCGCCTGTCCATCATCGACCTGGCCAGCGGCCAACAGCCCATGTTCAGCGCCGACGGCAACCTATGCGTCAGCTTCAACGGCGAGATCTACAATTTCCCGGAACTGATGCAGGAGCTGCGGGCCCTGGGTTATGTGTTCCGCACCCATTGCGACACCGAGGTGATCCTCTACGCCTGGCAGGCCTGGGGCGCGGCCTGCGTGCAGCGCTTCCGCGGCATGTTCGCCTTCGGCCTGTACGACCGGGCCGCCCGCAGCCTGTTCCTGGCCCGGGATCGCTTCGGGGTGAAACCGCTATTCTACAGCGTGCTGCCCGATGGCCAGCTCATCTTCGGCTCGGAGCTGAAGGTGCTCAAGGCCCACCCGCAACTGTCGCGGCAGCTGGAACCCCGGGCGGTGGAAGACTACTTCGCCCTGGGCTATGTGCCTGAACCGAAAACCATCTACCGCGACGTGTACAAGCTGCGCCCCGGCCACACGCTGCTGCTGCGGTACGGGGAGCCGGTGCCGGCGCAGCAGCAGTACTGGGATATTCCCTTCGCCCCGGTGGCGGTGGGGAGCGAGGCGGACCTGCAGGCGGAACTGCTGGCGCGCCTGCGCGAGGCGGTGCGGGTGCGGCTGGTGGCGGAGGTACCCCTGGGCGCCTTCCTCTCCGGCGGCGTCGACTCCAGCGCCGTGGTGGCGATGATGGCCCAGTTGCAGAGCGAGCCGGTGAACACCTGCGCCATCGGCTTTGACGTCAAGCAGTTCAACGAAACCGAATATGCCGCCATGGTGGCGCAGCGCTACCACACCAACCACTTCCAGGAGACCGTGAGCAGCGAGGACTTCGGCTTGCTGGACGAACTGGCGGCGCTCTACGACGAACCCTACGCCGACAGCTCCGCCATTCCCACCTACCGGGTGTGCCAGCTGGCCAGGCGGCGGGTGACCGTGGCTCTCTCCGGCGATGGCGGCGACGAACATTTCGCCGGCTACCGCCGCTACCGCTGGCACATGCACGAGGAGCGCCTGCGCCAGGCCCTGCCCCTGGGTTTGCGCAGGCCCCTGTTCGGCGCCCTAGGCCGGCTGTACCCCAAGGCGGACTGGGCGCCGCGCCTGTTCCGCGCCAAAACCACCTTCCAGGCCCTTGCCCGCAACTCGGTGCAGGCCTACCTGCACTCGGTCTCCATCTGCAGCGACGAGCAGCGGGCGGGCCTGTTCAGCGACGGATTCAAGCGCCAGCTGCAGGGCTACTCCGTGCACACTGTGTTTGATGAGCATGCGGCCAACAGCCCCACGGACGACCCCCTGTCCCTGATCCAGTACCTGGATATGAAAACCTACCTGGTGGGAGACATCCTCACCAAGGTCGACCGCGCCAGCATGGCCCACGCCCTGGAGGTGCGCTCACCGTTCCTGGACCACCCGCTCACGGAATGGGTGTCCGGCCTGCCGCCGGCCTGGAAGCTGCGCGGGCAGCAGGGCAAGTACCTGCTGAAGAAGTCCCTGGAACCGCACCTGCCCCACGAGGTGTTGTACCGGGACAAGATGGGCTTTGGCGTGCCGCTGGCGAAGTGGTTCCGCGGCCCCCTGCGGCAACGCCTGCGCCAGGACCTGCTGGAAAGCGGGGGACTGGCCGCCACCGGGATGTTCAACCAGGAGTACCTGACCCGCCTGGTGGATGAACACCAGTCCGGGCTGCGGGACCACAGCGCGCCCTTGTGGACCCTGCTGATGTTCCAGGCCACGGTGCGCGACGACCACTTCGTGGTTGCCGGGTGAGCGCCGCGGCCATGCGCATCCTGCACGTACTTGACCACTCCATTCCGCTGCAGAGCGGCTACACCTTCCGCAGCGCCAGCATCCTGCGCCAGCAGCGGGCGTTGGGCTGGCACACCGCCCACGTCACTGGCCTCAAGCAGGGCGCCTGTGCGCGGCCCGAGGAAACGGTGGATGGCCTGCACTTCTACCGCAGCGCCGCCAGTGGCAGCCCCCTGTTTCGCCTCCCGGGCCTGGGCCAGTGGGAGGTGGTGCACACCCTGGCCCGGCGCATCGAGGAAGTTGCCGCCATCGAAAAGCCGGACATACTCCACGCCCACTCCCCGGCCCTTAACGGCCTGGCCGCCCTGCGCGCCGGGCGCAGGCTGGGCCTGCCGGTGGTCTACGAGTGCCGCGCCTTCTGGGAGGACGCGGCGGTGGACCATGGCACCAGCCGCGAATGGGGCCTGCGCTATCGCCTGACCCGCGCCATGGAAACCCGCGTGTTCCGGCGGGCGGATGCCGTCACCACCATCTGCGAGGGCCTGCGGGCAGAAATAGCCAGCCGCGGAGTTCCCGCGGCAAAAATCACGGTCATTCCCAATGCGGTGGATACCGCCAGTTTCACTTTTGGCGCCCCCGCCAGTGCGGCGCTGCAGCAGCAACTGGGGCTGGCGGGCAAGACGGTGCTGGGCTTTATCGGCTCCTTCTACGCCTACGAGGGTATTCCATTGCTGCTGCAGGCCCTGCCGGCGCTATTGCTCCAGCACCCGCAGCTGCGCCTGCTGCTGGTGGGTGGCGGACCCCAGGAGGCGGACATCAGGCAGGCCATTGCCAACCTCGGCCTGCAGGAGGCGGTGATCCTCACCGGCCGGGTACCCCACGAGCGGGTACAGGACTACTACAACCTGGTGGACATCTTCGCCTACCCCCGCATGCCCATGCGCCTGACGGACCTGGTAACGCCGCTGAAGCCGCTGGAGGCCATGGCCCAGGGCCGTCTGGTGGTGGCCTCCGACGTGGGTGGGCACCGGGAACTGATCCGCCACGGCGACACCGGTATGCTGTTTTACGCCGGGGATGCGGACGCGCTGGCGGCGGCAGTCAACGAACTGCTGGCGCGCCGCGATGACTGGCAGCCCATGCGCGAGCGCGGCCGTGCCTTTGTGGAGCAGGAGCGCACCTGGGCGGCCAGCGTGGGGCGCTACCGCCAGGTTTATGAAAACCTGGCGGGCGGTGGTTGATGCAACAGCTCACTCCCCGCCTGGTGGTGTTTTCCACCCTGTTTCCCAGCCGCACGCAACCGACTGCAGGCCTGTTCATCCGCGAGCGTATGTTCCGGGTCGGCCGCCAGCTTCCCATCGTGGTGGTGGCACCCAAGCCATGGTTCCCCCTGCAGGGCCTGATTCGCTTGTTGCGCCCCGGATTTCGACCACGGGAACCGCGCCATGAGCAGCAGCAGGGTGTGCATGTCTACCAGCCGCGATTTCTCTCCATTCCCGGCCTCGCCAAGTCTCTCGACGGCATGCTGATGGCACTGTCCCTTTACTGGCCCATGAAACGACTGCAAAAAAGTTTCGGCTTCAACATCATTGATTCCCACTTCGGCTACCCGGACGGATACGCCGCGGTGCTGCTGGGCCTCTGGCTCAAGTGCCCGGTCACTATCACCCTGCGCGGCACCGAGGTGCGCCATGCCCGCGACAGGGCCCTGCGACCCCTGCTGATCAAGGCCCTTACCGGTGCCGAACGTATCATCACAGTCTCCGATTCCCTGCGCCGCCTTGCGCAGGAACTGGGGGTGGCGCCTGAGCGTGTGAAGGTAGTGGCCAACGGTGTCGATTCCGACAAATTTTACCCCGCCGATCGTGCTGCTATGCGCGCCCGGTTCGGCCTGCCCCCCGAGGCCAGGGTGCTCATCACGGTGGGTGGCCTGGTGGAGCGAAAAGGCTTTCACCGCGTCATCGAACTTTTGCCGGCGCTGCTGCAACAGTTCCCGGGCCTGCATTATCTAATCGTGGGCGGTGCCAGTGCAGAAGGTGATTGGAGCGCTCGCCTGAGGCAGCAGGTCGAAGCGCTCGGGCTGGAAGCCCGGGTGCATTTTCTCGGTACGATAAGTCCCGAAGCGCTGCGCGAACCGCTCTCGGCGGCGGATGTTTTTGTGCTTTCAACCCGCAACGAGGGCTGGGCCAACGTATTGCTCGAGGCCATGGCCTGCGGCCTGCCGGTGGTGACGACCGATGTGGGTGGCAACGCTGAAGTAGTTTCTCGCCCGGAGCAGGGTACGATCGTGCCTTTCGACGATGCGCCTGCCCTGCAGCGTGCCATTGCTGATGCCTTAAACAGGCAATGGAGTCGGGATGCCATCATCGCTTATGCTCGGAACTGCGGATGGGACAAGCGTGTTGGTTTGTTGCATGAGATATTCATGCAAATAGCGAAGCAGAGTAATTTTACTTGCAGTCTGCCACAGGAAACTCAGGGGCTTTGAACTTTGGCGCACTATAGTTTGTGGCGGCGGGCACACTCGTACCAGGCAGCTTGCGTCGGGAGACTGACCGCATGAGCTTTTATCAGAAAGCGGTTGCAGATCTGCTGTTTCCCCTGCACGAAAAACTCAAGGGCCATGACACCATTGCCGTGCACAGGGCTATGGAGCAGAGCCAGTGGCTGACCC
>CAYTDW010000097.1:0-7750 GCA_964436585.1 uncultured Halioglobus sp.
CTTGGCCCAACCCTCGCCCACCAGCCACGCCAGGCGCTGGGTGCCGCCGGCACAGGGCAACAGCCCGACCCGCGCCTCAGGCAGGGCCATCTGGGCCTGTTCCTCGGCGATGCGGATATCGCAGGCCATGGCGGTTTCCAGGCCTCCACCCATCGCAAAGCCGTTGATAGCGGCAATGGAGACACCGCGGAAATTCGCCAGGGCTTCGAAGGCCTCGCCAAAATACCCGGCCATGGTGCGGGCGGTTGCCGGATCGCCGTCCGCGAACAGCTTCAGGTCGGCCCCGGCGGAGAAGAACTTTTCCCCGGCCCCGGTGATGACCAGCGCGTAGACTGACTTGTCCTTGTTGAGCTTCTCCACCAGATCCTTGAGCGCTGGCAGGCTCTCTCTGTCCCAGGTATTGGCGCCGGGGTTGTCTATGGTGACCAGGGCGGTATGGCCGCGCCGTTCCACTTTCAGCTTTTCCGATATGCTCAAACTCACTTGATAACCTCCAATGCCCCTTCCATCAACATTTTGCGCGAGACGATCACCCGCATGATTTCGTTGGTACCTTCCAGGATCTGGTGTACCCGGGTGTCGCGCACATGCCGTTCCATCGGGTATTCCCTGATATAGCCGTAGCCGCCGTACAACTGCAGGGCATCGTTGCAGACATTGAAACCCACGTCGGTGGCGAAGCGCTTGGCCATGGCGCAGTAGGTCGAGGCCTGGGGGTCCCCGCGATCCAGCTTGCTGGCGGCAAGGCGCACCATCTGCCGCGCTGCCACCAGCTCCGTGAGCATGTCCGCAAGCTTGAATTGGGTGGCCTGGAAATCAGCGATGGCGGTATCGAACTGCCGGCGCTCCTGCACATAAGCGGTGGCTTCCTCCAGCGCCTGTTGGGCGGTGCCCACACTGCAGGTGGCGATATTGATCCTGCCGCCATCGAGACCTTCCATGGCGATGGCGAAACCCTGCCCCTCCTCGCCGAGCCGGTTGCCCGCCGGCACCCGCACATTGTCAAAACTGATCATCCGGGTCGGCTGCGCATTCCAGCCCATCTTTTCCTCTTTCTTGCCGTAGGAAACGCCTTGCGCATCGGCGGGAACCAGCAGCGCCGAGATTCCCTTCGGACCCGGCCCGCCGGTGCGCAGCATAACCACCAGCACCTCGGTGGCGCCGGCGCCGGAGATGAACACCTTGCTGCCATTGACCAGGTAATCGTCGCCATCGCGCACGGCGCTGGTGCGCAGCGAGGCCGCGTCGGAGCCGGCACCCGGTTCCGTCAGGCAGTACGAGGCCAGCTTGGTACCCGCCACCAGGTCCGGGCACCACTGCTCGATCACCCCGGCGCGGCAGTACTTGCCGATCATGCTGGTGGCCATGTTATGGATGGTGAGGAAGGCGGCGGTGGCGGTGCAGCCCTTGGCCAGCTCCTCGACAATAAGGCTGGCATCCAGCCGGCCCATGCCCAGCCCGCCGGCGGATTCGGGCGTATACATACCCATGAATCCCAGTTCCCCGGCCTGGCGCAGCACCTCCTTGGGGAAAATCGATTCCTCGTCCCAGTGGGCGGCGTGGGGCGCCATGGCGCCCTCGGCAAAAGCCCGGGCGCTGTCTATATACGCTCTCTGGTCGTCGCTGAGGGAAAAATCCATGGCCTGCTCCCGGCTTGAAATAACGGCCTAGAATCGACCCATGACCTTGCCGAACAGCTCCTCATCCGGCGGCAGGACCTTGGTTACCGCCAGCGGCCTGGAAACCCAGGTCTCGTTGATCAGGTCGCGCCAGGTGATGTTGTGGTTGATGCTGTTGCCACCCCAGGAGCCGCAGCCCAGAGAGAAGGTCTGGCGCATACCGTTCCACAGGTTGCCGCTGTTGGAGGCGGACTGGGGCTGGTTCACCATGACCCGTGAGGTGCGAGTACCCATGGCCAGCTTCATGATGTTGGCGTCATTGTAGGAATAAATACCGCAGCTGTGGCCCTGGCCCTGGTACTCCTGGATCCGGTTGGTCAGCTCGATGGCCTCGTCGATATCTTTCACTTTGTACAGGGCCATGGTCACGGTCAGTTTCTCCCCGGAAAAGGGGTAGTCCGGGCCGGCCCCGGTTTCCGGCACAATCAGGAACTGCTTGCCTTCCGGCAGGTCGATGCCGGCTTTGCCGGTGATGGTCAGGGCGTGCTGGGCGACGATTTTGGGATTGAGGTGGCCGTCTTCCCACAACACCGCCTGGAGTTTTTGCTTGTCCTCACCCTCGATGACGAAGCCGCCCTCGCGCTTGAGCTTTTCCAGGAATTCATCGTAAATCGACTCGAACACCAGCACGGAGTTGTCTGAGGAACAGGACGCCGCCAGGTCCAGCACTTTGGAGGTGCGGATTTTTTCCGCCGCCTCGTCGAGGTTGGCCGAATCGTCCACCGTGATCACCGCGTTGCCCACGCCCACGCCGAGGGCGGGGGTGCCGGATGAGTAGGCGGCGCTGACCATGGCCTCGCCACCGGTGGCCAGGATACGGTCGCACTGGCGCATCAGCTCATTGGTCTTGTCCAGGGAGGGCACGTCGATGCTCTGCACCAGGTCCGCCGGCCCGCCCATGGCCACGATCGCCTCGCGCATATAGTCGCAGATCATCTTGTTGGTGAGCTTGGCGCGGGGGTGCGGCGCGATGATGATGGCATTGCGCCCCTTGACCGCGGAGATCGCCTTGATGACCGGCGTGGCCTCCGGGTTGGTGGAGGGCGAGAGTGCGCCGATCACGCCCACCGGCTTGGCTATCTTGACGATATTGCGCACCGGGTCCTCTTCGATCACCCCGACGGACTTGTCGTTGATGATGTCCATCAGGGTGGCCCGGGTCTTGCGGTGTATCTTGAGGTATTTGCCGGCATAGTTACCCAGCTGGGTCTCATCGACTGTGAACTGGGCGATTTTTTCCGATACATCTTCGCGCGCCACGGACCAGACCATGGCGGTGATCAGTTCATCCACCTGCTCCTGGGTGTAATCGGCAATCTGCGCCTGGGCGGCGCGGGCCCGCGCCATCATCGCCTTGATCTCTTCCCGTGGTTCGAGTACTTCCCGGCTCTGTTCCATGTTTATCCGCTCCTGTGTTGTTTCCCGGTGCGCGCCCTGGCAGCGCGTGCACCGTTCAAGGTTAGCTGACCAAAATCAGGCTGCCAGCTTACTCCCCCCGCGGCGCTGTTCAAAGGGAGTAAATTGCGAATATCATGGACTATATTGCCATTTCATCAAAATTGGCGGGCGGGCCGTCCGCGGGGGGATAACCGATGAGCGCACCGTCCAAGTGGCCGCTGCCCACGGATGGCATACGCTTCCTCACACCCGCGTTTATGCTCAATAAACTTGCAAGACATCCCCTGACCCGGGAGTGTTACCCCGCGGCCATGGGCTACTACCCCATGGCCCTCTCCCACCGCATGGAGCGCGCGCGTCATGATGACAACCTGCTGATTTATTGCGTGGATGGCCTGGGGCAGGCCAGCACCCCGGACTGGTCCGGCCGGGTCGGCCCCGGCGATTTACTGCTGCTGCCCCAGGGTGTGGCACACCAGTACCATGCCGACCCGAAACAGCCCTGGACCATCTACTGGGTCCATTACCAGGGCAGCAGCACGGCGGTATTCAATCACTACCTGGGCTATCGGGAAGCGGGCACCCCGCTGGCCCGGGTGGGCGTGTCGCCGCAGCTGGTCGCCCACTTCCGCGGCCTGCTCGGTGTGCATCGCACCGGCTACAACACCCGGGCGTTCATCAATGCCGCCAACCAGTTGCGCCACCTGCTCACCCATCTGGCCCTGGAGATGCGACGGGCACAGGCGAGCAGCCAGCACAGTTTCAATCTCGCCGCGCTACAGGGCTTTATGCTGGAGCGCTTGTCGCAGCAACTGGATCTCGACACACTGGCCGCGGCAGCGAACCTGTCCAAATACCATTTCTCCAACAAGTACAAGGCCCTGACCGGCTACTCGCCAATCAAGCATTTTCTCAATATGAAAATGGAACACGCCTGTCACCTGCTCGACAGCGGCGATCTCAGCGTAAAGGCGGTTGCGACCGCCCTTGGCTATGACGATCCGCTGTACTTTTCCAGGCTTTTCACCAGGACTGTGGGTATGTCGCCGCGCGCCTACCGCAGTTCCGTACGCAAGTAGGCGCGCCGCCCGCCAGCAGTTGGCGGCTACTGCTCGACGGTTTCTCCCGGGATGGTCAGGTGCTTCATCAGCAGCGCCCGCATCCACTGGTGCGGCGTGCTGCGCGCGGTGCGGGTGTGGCGCATCAGGGACAGTTTACCGCGGTGACCGCTGTGGGAATTACGGATCATCCGCTGCAGCTCCGCCGGTATGTCGTGACCGGTAATACGCTCGCGGTACAGCCCACCCGCCTCGAAACCGGCATTGGCAACCAGCAGGGAATCAGTGCGGCAGAGCACTCCGACCGCAGCGGCAAACTGGGTGGTCTCCAGGGCGATAGTGCGGTGCACCCCGTATTGCCCCAGTACATCGTCCACCATGCTGGTGTTCTCCCGGGTCAGGCCCGGCAGATAGAGGCGCAGGTGCGGGAATGCGAGGAAATCCTGCAGGTTCATCTCTTTCTTCGCCAGGGGATGGTCCAGGCGCATATAGCAGCGGGGGGCGATGGTGGCGATGGGCTCAGCCAGGATGTCGCGCTCCGTATCCTGGGCGATAAAGGCGGCAAAGTCCGCCTCGCCCTTTTTCAACTGCTCCTGGAAGTTTGGCGCCACCTCGGCGGTAACAATCTGCACGCCGGGTGCGATGTCGCTCAACTCCGCCATCAGGCCCGGCAACAGGGCTTCACTCAATATCGGGGGCAATAACAACTTGAAGCCGCCGCTGAATGTCCCGGGATCAAAGCCCTCGTTGCCCAGGACGTGCTCGATTTTCTCCAGCAATGAGGGCAGCTCTTTTGCCAGTTGCTCCGCCCGGGGCGTAGCCACAAGACCGTGCGCGGTGCGGGTGAACAATTCGTCATCAAAGGCATCGCGCAATTTCTGCAGGGTTTTACTCAGGGCGGGCTGCGACACCGAGAGGCGCTCCGCTGCCCGGGTCACATTGCACTCCTCCAGCAGGATCTGCAGGGCAACCAGCAGGTTCAGGTCGGTGCGGATCATTTTTCTGGATATCATGGGCCTTACCCGACCTGCCTTATAGTTATAGTTTTCATCCTACCAAAGTGAGGCCGCCAATTCACCCGATAATACCGGGCCAAGCGGTGGCTGGCATGTGCCATGCACAGGCTGCTACCATGGATATGACGACTGCAACGCAAGCTGCGGCGCGCCCGGTAATCGACCACGAGGATTAACATGCGCTTTACCACGACATTCGCAAGCCTGCTGCTGATGCTGGCGGTGACTGCCTGCAGCGGGATTGAGACCCGGCCGGCACCGGTCGATACCTTCGCGGCCGGCAACTACCGGTACTACAGCTGGCGCAGTGAGCCGCTGCCCAATGCCGCCAACTCCGAGGACCCCATGTACATCATGGACCCAATGCTGCGGCGTGAGGTAGATGCCAACCTCAGCGCGAAGGGCTACATACTCGACCCGGAGCGCGCCCAGTTCAGCGTGGACTATATCTACGCCAGCGGCCTGCGCCTGGGTGAACGCAGCTCGGAGGCTTACAATATCACGCCCTATCCCTCGGTGAATCCCGGTCAACACACCAACCAGGCTGTAGTCGACAATGCCTACGCCCTGGGAGGCGTCAAGGAAACGAGCAATGTCGCCCTGCTGTTCAATGACAGCACCACGAGGAAGGAGGTATGGCATGTCATCATCACCAGCATCGTGGAAAACGTGAACAAGGTCGACCGGGAGGAAATGCGGGACACGCTGAATGAAGGTGTGCGCGAGGCCCTGGAAACCCTGCCGCCGGCCAGCTGAAGCCCGCGCCGGCCGGCACGGCGACCCTCAGGCGTAGACTTGCGGGTTCACGCAGCAGGGCATCACCTGCCCCTGCAGCGCCGCGATTGCATTCGCCGCCGCCAGATCCGCCATGCGGGCCCGGGTCAACGCCGTTGCGCTGCCGATATGTGGGGTCACCACGACGTTGGGTAAGTGCAACAGCGGGTTGTCAGCCGGCACAGGCTCACGCTCAAACACGTCGATGCCCGCAGCTGACAACTTGCCGCCGGCAAGGGCAGCGGCCAACGCCCGTTCATCGACAATACCGCCACGCGCGGTATTGACCAGCACCGCGCCGGGCTTCATCAGCGCGATTTTCCCCGCATCGAGTAAATTGCGGGTCGCCGCTGCGAGGGCTACATGGATGCTGACAAAATCACTGCGCACCAGCAGCTCGTCCAGTGCAACCATTTCTATCCCCGGCACCTGCCGCGGGGCCCGGTTCCAGGCCAGTACCTGCATACCAAAGCCGGCCGCCCGCCGCGCCACGGCCTGACCGATCTCGCCCAGGCCGACAATGCCCAGGGTGGCACCGCTGACATCCTTGCCGGTAAAGAACTCCGGGGCCCAGGCATTGGCCGTGGTCCAGTCGCCCTGGCGCACGCAACGGTCCGCTTCCGTGATCCGCCTGGCCGCCGCCAGCAGCAGGGCGAACGCGGTATCGGCGGTGGTCTCCACCAGTACGCCGGGTGTATTGCCCACTGGAATACCGCGCTCCGACAGTGCCTTCAGGTCGATGTGGTCTACCCCGACCGACATGCTGGAAACAAACTCAAGCTCCGGCGCCGCATCCAGCAGGGCCCTGTCAATGCGGTCACTCAACAGGCATATCAGGCCCTGGCAACCCGCCAATTCCGTGCGCAGCGTTGCCGGCGGCACAGGGCCGGGGCCCATCCACACATTTATTCTGCAGTGCTGCGCGAGTTCGTGAATCCGTTCACCGGGAAGCTGGCGGGTCACAAATACCTGTTTCGCCATCGGCCTAGCCGTGCAGGTCTGCCGGCCGCAGGTCTATCATCTTCTGCAGGTCGGCCTGCCAACCCTGCAGCTGCAGTTGCTCATAGGTTTCGCTCGCGCACAGATTTCCCCAGACCGGTTGTGGCCAGCAGGGGTCGCCCTCCCGGCGGCCGATGATGTGCAGGTGCATTTGCGGCACCACATTCCCCAGGCCGGCAAAATTGACCTTGTCGAAGCCCAGTACCTGCTTGATGAACGAAGACACCGCGGCACAGTCAGCCATTACCACCTCACGGTGATGCTCGGGCAAGTCCAGGATATCGTTGAGGCGCGTATCGGGCACCAGAATAAACCAGGGCAGCGCCGCGTTGCGATTGAGCAATACGGCCGACGCCGCTAGGCAGCCCAGGTAATGGCAGTCAGCAAGCAGCTGTGGGTGGATCTGGTCTCGTTCCATACGACGCTCCCCTGGACTCCGCGCTACTGTAGCCTCCCGCGCTCGCCTCTGGCAATCGGCCCGCTGCCAGTAAGCCGGACGATCAGATGGTGAGGCCACCGTCGACGACGATACATTCGCCGTTGGTGTAGCTGCTCGCATCCGAGACCAGGTACAACACCGTGCCTGCCATCTCACTGGGCTCCGCGTGACGTCCGAGCGGAATCTGCCGAATCGCCTCCTGGTAAATATCCTCATTGGAAAACAGCGCGCCGGCGAATTTGGTGCGGGTGAGACCCGGCAACAGCGCGTTGCAGCGAATTCCCAGGGGGCCGCATTCCTTGGCGAACGCCCTGGTCATATTCACTACTGCCGCTTTCGTGATCGAGTAGATCGCCTGCATGGGGCCGGGGTGCAGTGCATTCACAG
>CAYTDW010000098.1:0-7660 GCA_964436585.1 uncultured Halioglobus sp.
CCGGCCAAGCTCACCCGACGCGCTTATTTCGATTGCCCCGGGCGCGCCCGTTTCCAGCACCAGGTTCCGCAGTGACAAGTCGCCCCGGGTGCCGCTCAATTGCCCCGCGGCCCGCCAGGGGCCGGGGTCGTAGGGCAGTTCCCCCAGCCAGTGCTCGAGCGCCGCCAGGGATGGGCCCTTAAGCTCGACGGCGATGGCTTTGGCCCCGGGACCTCTATCGGCATCCAGCTCGAACAGGTCGAGCTGGCCACCCATGGTCAGTGTCAGGCCCGACTCGCTGCGGCTAGTGAGGCTGAAGGCGTCAACCACTGGCTTGTCCAGGCTACCGCTGAGCCGAATACTGCTGCTGGTGCGGCCGAAATCACCGACGTCTAGCCCCGTCCACTCCAACATGGCCGCCAGGGAGGCTATTTCACCCAGTGCCTCCAGGGCGATTGTGGACTCTCCCGTCAGCTTATACTCGAGGCTGCCGCTTGCCTGGAAAGCGTAGTCAGGCGTGTTATCGAGCAGGAAGGTAGCGTCCAAGAGCGCCAGACTCCTGCTATCTCCCGCCAGGGTACCCTGCAGGCGCAATGCGCCCCTCAGGTTATTGTCTACATCAAGCCCTCTGAGGAAGTCGTGGATATCCCGGTAGTACGCATTGATCGTGAAGTTGTACTCGAATTCCTGCTCAGTGCTCTCCAGAGTGCCTGCCAGCGTGATCTCGCTGTCGCTCTCTGGCGCGATAACCGCGATCTGGACGTCGGCTGCAGTCACGCCCCAGCCCTTGTCCACAGCAAGCAATTCAATTGTGATACCGAGGGGTTCGCCCCCATAGTCCGCCGCTGCGGTCAGGCGGTAGTTGCCCCGCTCGATCTGCCGCCCCTGCACCTGCCTGAGCGGGAAAACCCGGGTGTCAGCGGTGGCGTCAATCAGCCGTAACTGCGCTATATCCAATGCGGATGGCAACCAGCGAAGGTAACCCAGCCATTGCATGGGTGAGGCCCCGGAAGCCTTTTCGTTGTCGGATATGTAGACCGTAACGGCACCCGCTCGCAGGGTGGACCGTGCCAGGGCATCGCCGGCTGTTCCGGGGATAGGAAACCCGGCGGAAAAATCCAGTACCGAGAGCAGGGGCGGGCCCTCGAGTGATGCGGGGACCAAATGAATCTCGGCCGCCGACAGCTCGCCCTGAAATACATTCACTGTCGGGTTGCGCAGCTCCAGGCGCAGGTCGGTAAACGCGGCGACAGCCCAACGCGCCGCCCCTATGACCAGCGGTCCGGAGCGCAATGCCAACAGGAGCGACCCAACGCAGAGGAGAAACAGCGCGGCTGTGATGAATATAAATCGGCGCATGTGGCCAGCGTTTCCACAGTAATCGCAACGCCCGAGTGTAGCATGCGGGTAAATCCGGCGGGCCGGGCACAGGAAGCCGTCGGGAAGCAATTCTGCGCGGTTCCATGCTATGATGCCACCGCTTCCACAGGGGTGGAATCCCAGTGCGCCCCTCTCTGCCCGGGTGGTGAAATTGGTAGACACAGGAGACTTAAAATCTCCCGGCTGGAAACGGCTGTACCGGTTCGATTCCGGTCCCGGGCACCACTATTTTATTCATATCAGCGGAGTAATCACCCATGAAGGCAATTGTTCGTACCGCATCGACACTCATTCTTAGCTTGTTGACCCTGGTGGTCCTGACAGGCCCGCGCCTGGCGTTGGCAGCGGACGCAGCTGAAATAGAACGTGACGCGAGAGCGGCACTGGCTAAACTGTACGAAACGACCCCAGCGGCCAAGGTACTCGGCGAAAAGGCCGAGTCGATACTGGTGTTTCCCAGTATTCTCAAGGCCGGTTTGATCATTGGCGGCCAGGGCGGCAACGGCGCGCTGCTTGTCGATGGCAAGGTCGAGGCCTATTACCGGATTGCCGCCGCTTCCTACGGTCTCCAGGCGGGTGCGCAGGAGTTCAGTTACGTCATGTTCCTGATGACCGACGCGGCCAGAGAAACGCTTAAAGGCAATGATGGCTGGGAGGTGGGTGTTGGACCGTCGATAGTCGTCGTGGACGAGGGCGTGGCCAAATCATTGACCACCACAACCGCCAAGGACGACGTCTACGCGTTCATTTTCGGCCAGAAAGGATTGATGGCGGGTATCGGCATACAGGGCTCCAAGATCACCAGAATCAATCCGTGAGTTGCTGTGAGCGCGATAGCAGGTCGGTTCGTGATCCCACGTGGCGCCGCTGCAACTGACACAGAAGCGTATTTCTTTTGAGTATTGAGAGGCAATCGATCATGCAGCATTTTCTAAAATGCGCTTCACTGGCGCTAGGTCTTGCATTTGCCGTCGAGGCGGGTGCCGCCACGTTGGTTCCGACTCAGGGACAAAGTGCTGAGCAAGTGCAGGCCGACACGGCTGCCTGCGAGTCACAGTCGACACAGGCTGCAAGTGCCGCGGCAGCCCCGGCCACGCAACCGACCCGACAGGGCGGCGGGCGTTTGCGTGGCGCCGCGGTTGGCGCAGCCGCCGGCGCTGCCGGCGCAGAGGCGCGCGGCAACGACTATGAGGCCTACGACAGGGTTGATGACGACGTCAAGGAGGACTACCGCCGCAATGAGGCCGAGGATGCGGCTGCCGCCGGCGCAGCCATTGGCGCGTCGCGCCAGCGCCGAGACCGTCGTGCCAATGCACAACAGCAGCAGGCCGCGCAGGAACAGGCCTCACAGCAGGCCGGTAGTGATGCCTACAATGCCTGCATGACAGCGCGTGGGTATACCTTATCCCCCTGAGCGATGTCGCGCACTTTGGAATGCAGCAGGTAGCCATCGCATAGAGGGAACGGGCAACAGGTATGGACATACACCACGAGCCGCATGCGTTCACCGCGGCGCAGAGGTTGTACCTGTGGCTGGCGATGATCTTTGTCGCCTCGCTGCTGATAGCCGATATCATCGGCATCAAGCTCTTCCGGATACCGCTGCCGTTCCCGGTGTTTGGCTTCGATGCCATCGAGCACACCTGCGGCATGCTCACTTTCCCGATAACCTTCGTACTGACCGACCTGATCAATGAACACTATGGCGCGCGCGCCGCAAGGCGCATTACCTGGATAGGCTTTGCCGCGGCGGCCTACGTGTTCGTGGTCATCAACGTGGCGCAGGCGATGCCCTATCTCGATGCGCCGTACAATGTGAGCCCTGACGAGTTCAACGCGATTTTCGGCTCCGCGAAGATCATGTACGTTGCCTCGCTGAGCGCATACCTGGTCGGGCAGATGAGTGATATCGCCATGTTCGGCTTCATAAGACGGCTGACCGGCGAGCGCTTTGTGTGGTTGCGAGCAACCGGCAGCACGGTCATTTCACAGCTGATCGATTCCTTCGTAGTGACCTACCTGGCGTTCTCCCTGGGCCGCGAGCTCTTCCCGGATCCCGCCAATCCCGCCGCACCGCTTGCCGCGATTCCGGCGATCGCGCTGACCGGTTACATGTTGAAATTCGTGCTGGCTATCGCCATGACGCCGGTCATCTACGCTGGCCGCCGCGCCATGCGGCGCTACGTCCTTACCCATCAGTAGCACGACAGGCTACAAGCCCAGCTCCTTTTCGAGGTCGTCCTGTTCCTCCTCGAATTTCTGCTTGCGTTCGGCCTCTACCTCGGCTGCGCCGGCTTCGCGCCGGGCCGTCAACGCCTCGGCCTTTTGCGAGTCGTCGGCCAGCTCGTAGAGGCGGACCGCCTCAGCCCAGCGGGTGCCATCGGCGAGACCATCGGCAAGCTTGCGGGCCTTGTTCCTGACGGCTTCCTCCTTGTCCTTGCGCTCGGCCTGCTGGTAGTAACTGAGCGCGTTGGCAAGGGCCGAGTGGGTGTCCAGCGCGGCGAACTGGTCTCCGCGGGCGACCCAGCGCGCGGTGAGCTGGATAGCAGTCGGCTCGGTCGATTCCGGCACGCCGGTCAGTCGCTGCTCCTGCAGCCAGGCTTCGGCTTCCTCCAGCAGTTCCCTGTGAGGGGAACTGGTCGAAAACGCCTTTTCTTCCTCCGCCAGCAGGCGCCGGGCCTGGGAATCCATGTGCTTGACGATGTATGCCACGTCGGCGCTCTGATTCTCCCTGTTCATGAACTCGAGTGCATTGCGCGCGATCCGGCGGTCCGAGGGCGACTTTGCCACCATCGCCAGGATGACCCGTTTCGCGTTTGCGAGCAGGTCGACCGGTTTCGGATTCTCGTACTGCTCGGCAGTCATACCGCCGTGGTAGTAGCCGAATGCCGCCTCGAGGTTGCCGCCTGCTTCTGCGGCCTGGCCGAGCTTGTAGCTCGCGTTGATGACCAGACGGCGCAGGCCGTCGGGGTCATCAACACAGTAATCCGAGGCATTGGCAAGCCGCAGTGCCTCCTCCAGGTTTCCTTGCGACTCCGCCGCTTTGGCGCGCGCAAGTTGGGCATTGGATGCCTGGTACTCGGCCGCCGAGCAGACATCGTCGGCTAGTGCTGTGTTGAACGCCGTACCGATGAACGCGGCGAGCAGCGCTGCAAGGGTCTTTTGCCCGGCCATATTTTTCTCTCCCCTTATGGCTAATTCACCGCGTCGATCATGTCCTTCAGCGTACCCAGGCCGAAGCCGCTCTTCTTGGGCTCATCCTGAGTTGTGTCATCGTTGTCTTCAGGCTCATCTGCCGAGCCGCCCATGCCGGGGATGCCGAGCATGCCAGCACCTATGCCCATCATCAGGGAGTTGTAACCTTCCGGAATCTCGAACAGGGCATCGTCCTGTGGCTCGACGACGATATTGCTGAGTTCCCGCTTCATACGCAGCTTCTCGCCTTCTTCGATGGCGATCACGTCCATCTTGACCAGAATGCCGTCGTCGGTCGTCCACCAGAAGCCGCCCATTTTGGAGCCATCCTTGCCGGTCATGATTACCTTGGACTTGTTGGTCATCAGGCCATTGATTTCTTCGCGGCCGGCATCCGACATCTGGGTGTCATAGTCCTCGGGTCCCGGGGCGCGGGAATTCGACCCGTCCTGCGGCGCGTCCGCACTGACTTCCATGTACATCTGTTCCGACGGCAGCAGAATCCAGGTCTTTCCAAGGTCGTCCCGGCGGATGGATATCATGGTCTCGCCGCTCTCGATGAAGTCCTCGCGGCGTTCCTTGCCGGGCACCACGTTCATTTTACCCCTTATAGCGACCTCGGACGTCTCCATGATGTAGTCGGCTGAATACGAAACCTGGGCGGCAGGGGGCCCTTCGGCCCGCGCGGGCAGGGCCGAGATCAGTAGCAGCAGAGAAAAGATATGCAGTGACTTGGGCATGGCGACAGTACCTCCCGGGTGATGGAGCGACGCAGGGAGCGACCGCTCGGGCCGACCCTGATCTCCCTTCGATGATAAGGGCCTTATCAAACTTAGATCAAGCGGATTCTGGCCGCGCGCAACAGCGGCCAGGCGAGCAGCGTCAGCTTTTTTTACACTTCCCAGGAACAGGACCTTGGCGGTTTCGGGCGGGCCTGCTCTAACGTGCCGAAACATTGAAGCCCGTCACAAAGCAATTGCACGCTTTGTGCGCCAGTCGGCAGGGTCGAACGCAGATTGCCCGGGCGGCATGGTTATTGCTTTTTTGTTATCAGCGATATCAACAAGGAACACTTGCCATGACCAGAAATGCCGTTGCTGCGATAGCCATTCTATTCTGTAGCTGGACCGCTGAAAGCCAGGCTGGTTTTATGCAGCCCCTGTTTGCTGGAACAAGCCCATTTGAGGAATGCGATCCGGGTTTTCCCCGCCCTCTGGCGCGTCCCAGTTGTGCATTTCTCCCTGTTTCTCCATGGGGGCAGAGCGGTACATAGCCGATACTGTCTTCAACCCCGCTAACGACCTGGTGAACTTCTCGCCCCGATTTTTTCCAGGCCTGTTTCCCTGGGGTTCTGGCCTGCCTCTGGTGAGCCAGAAGGACAAAGACAAGCCGGAGGATGGACAAAACGACAATTCGGGTAATACGCCAGGCGTGCTGCCGCCGGCAATCCCCGAACTCACAGATACTGACACCGACGAGCCACCGCCGCCTGCCGCAGAGATCCGGCTGTTCGTGCAGTCAACTGAGGTCAATCAGGTACCTGCCCCCGCCACCCTGGCCCTGTTCGGCCTGGGACTTGCCGCCCTGGGCTGGTCCCGGTCCAAGAGGGGGTAAGGATACTCCCGGGCGCTTGTTAACGACCCTTCGGCAGGATATAAAGCTCCACTCGTCGGTTGTGGGTGCGACCTGTCCCGATTCCCGCTCTGGGCAAGGCAGGGGCGACGTCCGCCTGATTGCCGCAGCAGGAGATGGGTATGGATCCGTTGACACAGGGCGCGCTGGGGGCTGCCCTGCCACAGGCCACCGCCGCCCGGGGGAAGTATGCCGGCATTGCCGGCCTTTTCGGTTTTCTGGCAGGCATGGCGGCTGACCTGGACGTACTGATCCGCTCCAGCAGTGACCCCTTGCTGTTTCTCGAGTACCACCGGCAGTTTACCCATTCCCTGGTTTTCATCCCGGTCGGCGGCTTGTTGTGCGCCCTGGTGCTGCACGGCCTGCTGGGGCGAAGGCGGGGCCTGCGCTTCCGCCAGAGCTGGCTGTATTGCACCCTGGGCTACGCGACCCATGCGCTGCTCGATGCCTGCACCAGCTATGGCACCATGCTGTTCTGGCCGTTCAGTGACGTTCGCATTGCCTGGAATACCATCTCCATCATCGATCCCCTGTTTACCCTCCCGCTGCTGCTGGGGGTGGTTCTTGCGGCCCGGTCCGGACGGCCTGCGTTGGCCCGGCTTGGCCTGCTCTGGGCCTGCACATACATGGCCCTGGGCCTGTGGCAGCGCAACGAGGCCATCGACATGGGGCAGGCGCTGGCGGCAACGAGGGGTCATCAGCCCCTCAGGCTGGATGCCAAGCCGAGCCTGGGCAATATCCTGGTGTGGAAAGTGGTGTACGAAACCGGGGACCGGTATCACGTGGACGCGGTGCGGCCGCGGTTTGCACCGCGGGTGTATACGGGCAGATCAGTGCTGAAGCTGGATATACCGCGGGACCTGCCCTGGCTGGACCAGAAGTCCCAGCAGGCCAGGGATATCGAGCGGTTTCGCTGGTTCAGCAACGGGTACGTCGCGAGGGACCCGCACCATCCCGATCGGGTCATCGATGTGCGCTATTCCATGGTTCCCAATGAGCTGGCGCCGCTGTGGAGTATCGAGTTGCGCCGCGGCGCCCGGGTTGACGAGCACGCCCGCTACCTGGTGCACCGCGGCGGGGACGACAACAGGGCCGCCCGCATGTGGCGGATGTTGTCCGGCGGGTAATTACTGGCTGAAAGCCGCCCGGGCCGCAGGCAAGGCCCTGCCCGCCGCTATGGGGGCGCCCTCGCGCGCCAGCACCGCTTCCAGGGCCCCCAGGCAGTACAGCACGTTGCGCCGATTGCTGGCGAAACCCATCAGGCCGATTCTCCAGGTTTTTCCCGCCAGGATCCCCAGGCCCGCGCCGATCTCCAGGTCGAACTCCTGCAGCAGCGCGTTGCGCACCAGGCTGTCATCCACACCTTCGGGGATCCGCACCAGGTTGAGCTGGGGCAGGCGGTGTTCAGGCGCCACCACCATGGCCAGGCCCATGGCCTCAAGCCCGGCTACCAGTGCTTCATGATTGTGGCGAT
>CAYTDW010000099.1:0-7621 GCA_964436585.1 uncultured Halioglobus sp.
CGCCCGCTTCCAGTCCCTGTGGGAGGCGGGTGACCCCGCCGGCGCCAGTGCGGCGGCGCGGTCCGCACTGGCCCTGCTCGAGGACCTGCCGGGCGACCAGCGCGATACCCTGCAGATGCAGGTACTGGCCGCGCAATTGCGCAGCGTCCTCGCGCAGGAGCCCGGCGAGGTGCTGGCCGAACTCGACGCCCTCTATGCCAACCCGGCGCTCAATGCCACCCAGCGACGGGTACTGATGTGGTCAAGGCTGCGTCTGCTGGACCGCCTTGAGGGGCCGGACGCACTGCGGGAGCTCGTCCGCCAGCTGCCGCCGGCCGGTGCAGACCCGATCCTGGACAACGAGTTGTATGTCATGCTGCGAGAATTCGAGACACAGCAGCGCAGCGCGGAATTGGCCGGGCTGTGTGCGCTGTGGCTGCCGCAGCTCGCTCCCCAGCCGCAACTCCAGCGGCAGGTGTGGTTGATGCAGGTGAAAGCCCTGCGCGCGAGCGGGCAGGATGCCCAGGCGCTGGAGGCGGTACAGGCGCTGCTGGCGGCGTTTCCCAATTCAGGTGACGCCTGGGAGCAGCTGGCGCAACAATCCGCAGCCATGGGGGACGGTTTTGCCGCCGAGCGGGCCCTGGCACACATTGCCGCGGCGGAGCCTGAGGGGTCGCCGCGCTGGCTCGATGTATCCTTGCAGCGCCTGCAACTGCTGCTGGCCAGTGAAGCGGGTGCAAGCCGCGGCTGTTCGCTGTATAAACGTATCCGTAGTTACGGCCACCGCCTCGAGCAGGGGCAACAGCAGATGCTTGCGGGCCTGGTCGGCAGCGATGCGTGCCGGGAGCAGGAGGAAGATTGATATGCATATTCGGCGCTTTGACCGGCAGTATTCGCGCCGGCACTTCCTGTGCCAGCTGGGCCGCGGTGTGCTGGCCACCGGCGTGCTGGCACCGCTGTGGCCGTGCATAGCCAGCACCGGCTCTATTGAGCGCGCCTACCCTGAGGAGTTGCTCTCGATCGAGGCGTACACCGGGGGCAAGCTGAGCACGGGCGATCGTATCGACGCGGGCAATGTCGAGCTGGTGAAAGACCTTTTGGATCCCATCCAGTACACCCAGGTCACGCAGATGGGGAGGGTGCTCGGTATCCGCGCCACCACCACCAACATCATGGAATTGAGCCCCTGGGAGTATATCGAGGCAACCCTGCGCAACCAGGGGCAGGCGGTGTTCGCCGGGGACGGCAACGTGGTGACCAGGGAGGGTAAGCCCTGGATTGGCGGCAACCCCTTTCCCGACCCGCAGTCCGCGGTCGAGGTATTCGCGGGTATCACCCTGAGTTGGGGGCGGCATGACGTCTCCCTGGCTGCGGTGAAGGAGTACGACCTCGATGAAAAGGGCGAGGTGGCTTACAACTACCAGTCCTGCTGGGTGGAAATGAGTCCCGTGGGGCGCCTTGTCCTGGACCCCAAACCCTATTTGCCGGGACACGAGGACAAGCTGCGCTACCAGTCGGTGTTCTTCGTGTCGCCCAACGATATCCGGGGAACCTCCTATCTGAGCATCTGGCACTACGACCAGAATCGCTACCCCGACCTCTACGGCTACCTGCCCGCGTTCAAGCGGGTCAGGCGCTTTCCCACCAACCAGCGCTTCGAACCCCTGATTCCCGGCTCCACCCTCTACCTGTCGGATGCCTGGGCTGCGGGTGACCCTTTCCTGACCTGGGGCAACTTCCGCACCATCCATCGCGGTCCGGCACTCGCGGCCGTCAGTCACAGCTGGAATGCGCAGGATCCCAACTGGGAGCACACCGTCCACGGAGGCCCGAACGGGCAGACGTTCTGGGACACTGAGGTGGAACTGGTGCCCGAGGCGATCGTGGTGGAGGCCGAACCGATCGCCTATCCGCGGGCGCCGATCAGCAAGAAGCGGGTCTGGTTCGACGCCAGGACCCTGTTGCCCCTGAGCATGGTGAGCTTTGACCGGCGCGGTGAGATCTTCCGCTCCTTCGATGGCGCTTACTCACTCTATGAGCACGGCGACCAGCGGGTGATGGATGGCCAGCACCCCTACTGGTCCTGGACCCGGGTGCACGCCCACGATATACAGACCAACCGGATTACGAGGCTGGCGCAGGTCCGGGAGATCGAGAGTGGCTATCGAACACTGGTCAACGACCCTGACGTGTACGAACGCTACCTGACCCAGGCGGCACTGCGTCGCCTGGGGAGCTGATACGAGAACCGGGTGAGGCGATGCAGTATTGGCGCTCCCCCCAGTGGCGGTGTCGGGAATTGACAATAAAACGTCATACGCAGACATGTTCCCCGGTCGTCATTGCAGGTAGCTTCCTTTCCGGTAGATCGTCCGCAGAAACATCGGGCGACGGGTAGGACGAGGTCTAAACCGAGCATAAAGCAGGTGAGTATGACAACGATGAAAGAGTTCGCGTCTCTGCGCGGAAAGGCAGCACTGGTAACCGGGGCAGCCAGTGGTATTGGTGCCGCTTGTGCCAGGGAACTGGTCGAGGCCGGCGCGACCGTGATGCTTACCGACCTCAACGTGGCGGGTTGCGAGCGATTGTCCGCAGCGTTGAACGACGCAGGCGGGACGACTTTTTACAGTGAACAGGACGTCACCAGCGAAGCCGCCTGGAGTCGGGTAGTAGACGAAACCCTGGCGCAGTGTTCGGGCCTGGATGTGCTGGTCAACAACGCGGGTATTTATACGGGCGGCACCCTGGACGGCAATAGCCTGGAGTCCGTCCGCCGGGTACAACGGGTGAATGTCGAGTCGGTATTTTTGGGCATGAAGTACGCGGCACTGGCGATGAAACCCGGTGGCTCTGCCGGCAAGGGCGGTTCTATTATCAATCTATCTTCGGTCGCCGGCCTCATCGGTGTTCCCGGTCACACCGCTTATGGCGCAAGCAAAGGTGCGGTGCGCCTTTATAGCAAGCATGCCGCGGTAGAGTTCGCCCGCCTGGGCTATGGTATCCGGGTGAACTCAATCCACCCCGGGTTGATTGATACCGCTATGGGCAGGCTGGTCTTCGACGATTTCGTCGCCACTGGGCTGGCGCCGGATCTGGCCGCCGCCGAAGCGGCCGTATTGCAGATGATTCCCATGGCGCTGCTGGGGAAGGTGGAGGATATCGCGCACATGACGCGTTTTTTGGCCTCCGATGAATCGGGGTACTGTACCGGTGCCGAATTCGTGGTGGACGGCGGGATGACCGCGTGCTGACAGCCATCCTGCGAAGTCATTTTTGAGTTGAAACGCAAGTAATCAGCACACTCTACTGGAGAGGCAATATGAGAGTGAACAACAAGGTGGCCCTGGTCACCGGCGGTGGTTCCGGACTGGGCGAGGCCATCTGTATACGTCTTGCCGAAGAGGGTGCCAGGGTAGTGGTGAGCGACATCAACGAGAGCAGCGCCATGCGCGTGGCCGGCGCGATCGGCGATGCGGCCCTGGCGTTGCATCAGGACGTGACTTCTGAACAACGCTGGCAGGAGGTGCTGGCGGAAATCGTGGACCGCTTTGGCCGGCTGGATATATTGGTCAACAATGCCGGCATTGCAATCGTCGGCAACGTAGAAGAAGCCACCCTGGCCGACTGGCAGGCAACCCAGCGGGTTAATCTGGATGCCGTCTTCCTCGGTACGCGCGATGCCATCAAGGTTATGAAAAGCACTGGCGGCTCCATTATCAATATATCTTCGATTGAGGGAATTATCGGCGAGCCCGAAGTGGCCGCCTATAACGCCAGCAAGGGCGGCGTGCGAATATTTACCAAGTCCGCGGCACTGCACTGCGCGGCCCAGGGCTACCGGATCAGGGTCAATTCAGTCCACCCCGGATTTATCAATACGGCTATGGTGAGCGGCGCAGTCGGATCGATGTGCGCAGCGGACGGGGAGGCGTTCCAGGCCAGGATAATGGGCAATATTCCCATGGGTTACATGGGGGAGCCTATCGACATTGCCAACGGCGTGTTATTCCTGGCATCGGATGAGTCCCGTTACATGACCGGCTCGGAGCTGGTAATCGACGGTGGCTATATCGCACGGTGACAGCAACTGTATCGAGGGGGCGTCGCCGTCCCGGGATGCGTAACTGATATTACTTAGCGTTTCATTTGGAGGGCCAGGACATGACATCTAACAGCTATCGGGCACTGTGGGTAACTAAAACCGAACAGGGTCAATTCGAGTTGCAAATTGCCGAGCGCAAAATCGGTGACTTGCCCGCGGGCGATGTCCTGGTGCGGGTCGAATACTCGTCGCTCAACTTCAAGGATATGCTCTGTACCCAGGGTCACCCCGCGGTGACCAGGAGTTTTCCACACCAGCCGGGTATTGATGCGGCAGGAGTTGTCGAGGCGAGCGGCGATCCCAGGTTTGCGCCGGGCACCGCGGTGATTGTCACTGGCTACGACCTGGGTATGAACACCGCGGGCGGTCTGGGCCAGTATATTCGGGTCCCTGCGAGTTGGGTGATAGCCATGCCGGACGGATTGAATGCCAGGGAGGCCATGAGTTATGGCACCGCCGGATTTACCAGCGCACTATGCATAGACAAGCTTCTCAGGATGGGTGCGGATCCCGCCCACGGCACGGTTGCAGTGACCGGTGCTACCGGCGGTGTGGGGGTATTCGCCATAGCGCTGCTGGCAAAGCTGGGTTTCACTGTGGCGGCGGCAACCGGCAAACCGGAGGCCGCAGCGAAACTGAGGGCGCTGGGAGCAAGTGAGATTTTTTCCAGGCAGGAACTGCTCGATATGACCGGATTGCTGGTGGCCCCTCGCTTTGCCCATGCGGTGGATGCACTGGGAGGACAGTACCTCGCCAATTTGCTCAAAGCCATCCACTATGGCGGTTCAATCGCCTGCTGTGGGCTGGCCGGAGGCGCGGACCTGCCTGCAACAGTCATGCCCTTTATCCTTCGGGATGTGAACCTGCTGGGTGTGGATTGCGTGGAACAACCCCTGGCGGTGAAAACGGCAACCTGGGAAAAGCTGGGAGGTCCCTGGAAGCTTGCTGACATAGACCGCCTGGTAGAGGAAATTACCCTGGACCAGGTGCCGGAATACCTGCAACGCCTCAAGCAAGGCACCGCTGTCGGGCGTTACCTGGTGAACATGAACTGAAACAACCGCTAACGGAGTGAGTATGCCCGTCCAGTCGCCCGGCCAGAACCGCCTCTTTTATCTCGTAACGCTGCATGCGGTACTGGTCCTGCTGGTGGGATTGGTCGCGGGCGTGTTGCTGGTATTTTCCCTGCTGGACGCGGTAAATCTCTGGCCCTTTCCCGTTTGGAAGGTATCTATCCCGGGGTCTACACGGGGCTGGCAGGCGGCCCACGTCGGCGGCATCATGAACGGGATCATGCTGATTGCGCTGGCCTTTCTCATGGGCAAACTCGCATTATCCGCCAGGCAGTACACCTGTTGTGCCTGGGGCTTGATCGCTACCGGCTGGGGCAACACGGTGTTTTACTGGGCGGGCAACTTTGCGCCCAACAGGGGCCTTTCCATGGCTGATACGCCCTACGGCGCGGCGGATCTCGCCGGAGCCCTGGCTTTTCTGGGAGGTGGAGGCGCCATGCTGATCCTTTTCACCGTAACGTTCATACTTATCGGCGCGGCGCTGCGCTCGCTCAGGGCCAGCCAGTGACCCGGGTTGGCCGGGATGTATTGCGCCCGCAACATAGTAAGGAGTCAGGCAATGTTTGATTACTCAATGGAACACATTTTTTCGTACAAGGCGACGCTGCGAAGCCCCCCCGAAAACATCGGCCCGACCCCCGAGGGCTTGCGCATGAATGTCTATGTCACCGGCGGCACGGTCGAAGGTCCCCGGGTGCGGGGCAAGATTCTGCCGGTAGGTGCCGACTGGCTGATCGTACGTGAGGATGGTGTCATTATCCTCAACGTGCGTGCGACCATTGAAACCCACGATGGCGCGCTGCTCTACCTGGCATACACCGGTGTGGGCGAGGGCGGTGAGGATGGTTATCAACGCTTCCTGGAAGGGAATCCGCCGACAACATTTCCCATTCGCGCCGTTCCGCGCATCATTACCTCGCATCCGGATTATTTGTGGCTCAACCGCCTGCAGTGCGTGAATATTGGCATAGGGGACCTGGAAAGCTGGTTCGCCGCCTACGACGTTTACGCCCTCCGTTGAAACGACGGTCGGTTGAGGATCACGCGATTTTCTGCGGTATCGCCCGGTTTTGTTCCCTTACGCTGCCGGGTGACATACCCGTCCAGCGTTTGAAAGCGTGACTGAAGGACGGCGCATCGGAGTAACCGAGCCTTACCGCCACTTCGTCCATGGTAAGGTCCGTGGTCCTGAGGTATTCCACGGCGAGATTGCGTCGCACGTTTTCCACCAGTTCGAGGTAACTGGTTTTTTCATTGGCAAGCTTGCGCTGAATAGTGCGCGGCGTCATATGGAGGCGAGCTGCGACACTCTCGAGGCTTGCCATCTGGTTCGGCAGTTGCAGCAGGTGCTGGCGGATGACCTCGGCGAAGCTGCCCTCCTTCACCAGGTTGGCGCAGATGCGTTCGCACTGCATGGCAAAAATACGGGCTGATTCCGACTCGGCCTGTTGCAGCGGCAGCTGGAAGTAATGCTCTGCAATGCGAAAATCATCGCTTGGCATGCCAAAATTAACCGGGCACTTGAAGGTGTCACGATAGAGCTGCCCGTAGCACGGTTCGGGCTGGCGCACATTGACTTCTACCAGGGGCGGGGACGAGCCCAGCGCGTCGCAGGCAATGGTGTAGGCAGCCGCCAACCCCCGGTCTACCATGTACTGGTAGCAACGCCCCAGGTCGCGCTGGGGCTCCAGGCTGATAACGGCCAGGCCATTTTCGGTGCGCAAAGACCAGTACATATAAGACCAGGTCATCGGCAGGTACCTGAAGATAACCCGGAAGGCTTCCGTCAGGTTGCTGCTGGCCATGGCCGCCAGCCCGAGCATTCCGTAGAAGGACAGGTGGTAGCGGGGACCGCAGCGCAAGCCCAGATCGGGCTTGTTCAGTGCCGTGAGCGAACGCTCCATGAACTCCAGTTCCTTACCGGGAGTCAGGGTGTAGTCGGGGTCTTCCAGGGCGTTGAGAGGAATGCCAGCCTGTTCCAGCAGCGGCCCGGTATCAAGCCCCTCCTCCCTCAACAGGGCAATAAACGGCCCCAGGCCGTAAGCGCGATGGCTCAGGCCTGCCACGGTCTTGTCGGAGTGTATCAGCATCCAGATTATATTTATTCGGCCGAACAGATGTCGGAAACTAACAAACATAATGTCGCCTGTAAACATCTTCCGCCGGAGGCACTATCGCTAGCATTGGGAAGATTTCGCGCTCTGCCACAGGGTACGTCGTGAGGGCTGCCTTATGAAACAAAATGCATACGTCGCGGGCGTCGGTATGACCCCGTTTGGAAAGCACCTGGACCGCGGCCTGAAATCCCTGGCCGGGGAGGCCATCAGCGGCGCCCTGGCGGATGCGGGGCTTGAGCCCGGTGACCTCAATGCAGCGTATATGGGCAATGCCGCCGCCGCGGTCATCACCGGCCAGGTGTGTGTGCCCGGGCAGGTGATCCTGCGCTCCCTGGGCATCGGTGGTATCC
>CAYTDW010000100.1:0-7596 GCA_964436585.1 uncultured Halioglobus sp.
CAATCTCGAGCGGAGCGTCGACTTCTTCGCGAACACGCTTGGCATGAAGGAGGTCCGCCGGATCGAGAACGAGGCGGGGCGGTTCACGCTCGTGTTCTTCGCCGCCGACGAGGATGAGAAGGCGGGTACGGCGACGCGCGCGCCGCTGGTCGAGCTCACCTACAACTGGGATCCGGAGGTTTACACGGGCGGGCGCAACTTCGGCCACCTCGCCTACGAGGTCGACGACATCTACGGGCTCTGCCAGCGTTTGATGGACCGCGGGGTCGTCATCAATCGGCCGCCGCGGGACGGGCGCATGGCCTTCATCCGCTCCCCCGACGGCATTACCATCGAGCTGCTGCAGGCGGGCGCTGCCCTGCCGCCGCAGGAGCCGTGGCAATCCATGGCGAATACCGGTAGCTGGTAATCGACTCCGGCAAGCCAAAGGCCACCACCCGGGGCGGCAGCATCACCACCCGCCTGGTCGCCCTGCTCACGCTCTGCGCCGCGGTTATTATCAGCCTCGGCACGCTGGTGGATTACCGGCTGACCCGGGACGACATTCTCGAGCGCCTGCAGCGTGAGTCCGATGAAACCGTGCGGGCGGCCATGATCGACATGGAGAACTGGCTGCACTCGGTGGAGAGTTCCACCCTGCTGCTGGCCCGCGTCCTGCAGCAGCGAGACTACAGCCACGCCGGCCTCAGGCAGATGTTGCGCGACGTGGTGGAGGTCAACGGCGACATTTTCGGCGCGACCATCGCACTGGCGCCCTCGGCGCAGGAGCAGTCACCCGGGTTCGCGCCCTACTACTTCCGCCAGGACGGCAAACTGGAATATGTCGACCTGGCCGATCCGCAGTACAACTACCGGCATCAGGCCTGGTTTACCGACACCCTGGCGGCCGGCAAGCCCCTGTGGGTGGAGCCCTACTTCGACGCGGGCGGTGGCGAAACCCTGATGACAACCTTTGCCGTTCCGGTCTACCGCAAGGACGCCACGGGCCAGCGCGTCCTCTACGCGGTGGTGACAGCGGACGTGTCCCTGGCGGAACTGCATGCCTACCTGCAACGCCTGCGCCTGGGCAACAGCGGGTTCGGCTTCCTGCTCAGTCGCCAGGGCATTGTTCTCAGCGGCGGCAATCCGGCCAATGTCATGCGCCACTACGCGGACGCGCTGGCCGGCAAGCTTAACCTGGACGACTGGCAGCACATGTTCGAGGCCGCCCTGCAGGGACAGGTCAGCAGTCGGCGGCTGGACTGCCCCGACACCCCGGGGCGCTGCGTCATGCGCCTGGGCTCCCTGGCGGCCACCGGCTGGCCCGTGGGTGTGTTCTACTGGGAAGACGAAATGACCGCGCCCCTGCGGGCGCACAAAACCAGGATTGCACTGGCAGGGCTGCTCACCCTGCTGCTGCTGGCCGCCGCCGTGGCCGTGGTGACGCGCCGACTTACCCGGCCGCTCGCTGCCCTGGCGCAGGCGAGCGACCGCATTGCCCGCGGCGACCTGGAAGCGCCGCTGCCGCCAGCCCGGGGCGACGATGAGGTGGCGCGGCTGGTCCACTCCTTCGCCGCCATGAAGCGTGACCTCAAGTCCTATATCGCCGACCTGGAGGCCGCCACCGCCCGGCGCAGCAGGCTGGAAGGCGAGCTGGATGCCGCCAGGGAAATACAGATGGCGATGCTGCCCCATGGCGGCGAGGGCAGTGAGCAGGGCGAAGGCTTCAGCCTCTGGGCCCGGGTCCAGCCCGCCCGCTCGGTGGGGGGCGACCTCTACAGCTACCACCGCCGCGACCGGCTGCTGTATATCGCGGTAGGCGACGTGTCGGACAAGGGCGTTCCGGCAGCCCTGTTCATGGCCAGGGCGATCAGCCTCCTCCAGCAGTTGGGGACCACAAGCACCGATCCGGCAGTCGCCATGGCCGCCCTCAACAAAGCCCTGGCCAGCAGCAACGACAATTGCATGTTCGTCACCCTGTTCCTCGGCAGCGTGGACCTGGACAGCCTCGAACTGCGCTTTTGCAGCGCGGGCCATACCCGCCCCAGCCTTGTGCGCGCCGGCCGGGCGCAATCGATCAAGCAGGACCAGGGGCCCGCCCTGGGCCTGGCGGCGGACCTGGATTTCCCGCGCAACGTCCTGCAATTGCAGGGGGGTGACAGGCTCGCCATCTTCACCGACGGCGTCGACGAGGCTTTCAATGAGGCGGACGAGATGTTCGGCCTGGAGCGTTTCAACCAGGCGCTGCTGGCCTGCCGCGCCCTGCCCGCCGCCACCGCAGGGGCCCGCCTGTTCGAGACGCTGCGCGGCTTCACCGGTGAGACTCCCCAGTCCGATGACATCTGCCTGCTGCTGCTCGATATTGGCAGCGCCGCCGCGCCGGCGGTGCTCGCGACCGCCGAATTCACCCGGGAGCCGGGACTCACCGCCCGGGTGGAAACATGGCTGCGGCAGGCCCTGGCGCCGCTGCTGCTGCCGCAACGGCTGCTGGGCGAACTGGTGCTGGTGGCAGAAGAAGTGGTCTCCAATGCGGACAAGTACGCGGGGCTGGCGGCGGATGCCGCCATCACCGTTACCGTGGAGGCCGATGGCCTGCAGGTGGCGCTTGAGGTGCGCGATGCCGGGCTGGCGTTCAACCCGCTGCTCGAGGCGCAGCGGTCGGCGCTGGGCGCCGCTATCGAGGACGCCGCCGTTGGCGGCCTCGGCGTACACCTGATCACCGCCCTCACCGACCACCAGAGCTATCACCGTCTGGATGGCTGCAATATACTGCGGCTCACCAAATTGCTGGACAGCCACCCCGACCGGTCGGCCGTCTAGCCCGGCGTCACATCGCGAGAGTGCAGGATATGGAATTAACCACCACGGTCACTGTAGATGAAGCGAACTCCCTGACCCGGGTGGCGCTGGCGGGCGCCCTGAATACGGACACCGCGCCGGACTTTGAGCAGCGCCTGTTGGCCGTGCTGCACGGCGGGCAGGAGCTGACCGTGCTCGACATGAAGGACCTGGACTACATCAGCTCAGCCGGCCTGCGGGTTATCTTCAAGGCGGCCAAGCAGGCCAGGGCCGCGGGGCAGCGCGTGGCCGCCGCCAATCGCAAGCCCCACATCGACAAGGTGTTCGAGATCCTCAAGGCGCTGCCCGACATGACCGTATTCGCCAACGAGGCGGAACTGGACGATTACCTTGCGGTGATGCAGGAGCGCGCGCGGGGGGCGTAGCAACCTAGGCCGACTTCTGCGCGGGCCCCGGGTACTGCAGGAAATTGAGGATCCAGCGCGCCACCCGCTCCGGCTGGGGCGCGCTCGCCAGGGAGGCCATGCCCGCCTGGTAAACCTGCTCCCCGATCAACTTGCGGCGGAACTCCATGATCTCGCGCGAATACTCCGGCACAAACTCCGGGTGGCCCTGGAACGTGAGGATGTGGTCGCCGACCTGGCAGACCGCGTTCTCACAGAATTCGCTGCTGGCCAACACCTTCGCGTGGGCGGCGTTGCTCACCACCTGGTCCTGGTGGCTCACCAGGATATCGAATTCCGCCTCTTCGTTGTCGTGCCAGTCCGGCACTTCGGTGAAGCGATGGGTGTGCAGTCCCACGCCCCAGCCTTTGGGTGATTTTTCCGTTTTCCCGCCGAGGGCGTGGGCGACCAATTGATGCCCGAAACAGATGCCCACCAGCTTCTTGCGACGCCGGTCCAACTCCCGCACGAAATCCATCAGGGTCGCAATCCAGGGTTCATCGTCGTAGACGCTGGATTTACTGCCGGTGATCAGGTAGGCATCGACCTCGTCTATATCCGCGGGGTATTCGCCCTGCTGCACATCGTAGACATGGAATGCCAGGGACGGATCGGCCTGGCCCAACAGCCGGATAAACATATCGGGATATTCCCCGAACTCATTTACCCACTCGGGTCGCACCGCGTCAGTCTTGAGGATGCCCAGTTTCATCGCTGTCCTGTATGCGTTTTGCCAATCGTCCCCGGCGCGGGCCGCCCGCTGTACCAGGAGGCCGCACCGGAAACACCATGATAGGCAGCCTCGCTGAGGCTGTCCATAACGCCCTTAATCACTCCAAAGGGGCTGCGCCGGCGGTCTTGGGGCGGGGCAGCGAATGCGTTACTGTGTGGCCTCCGTTGCACTGCTGGAGCGCCCGCGCCCCATGTTTCCCCGATTCCTGATTCTGTGCCTGCTGCTGTTGTGCGGCAATGGCCACGCATTCACCGGCAGCGAGGCCTGCAAAGGCTGCCATGGCGCCGAATTCGACCACTGGCAGGGCTCCCATCATGACCTGGCCATGCAGCTACCCACCCCGCAAACCGTGCTGGGGAACTTTGACGATGCGACCTTCAGCTACAACGGGGTGACCACGCGCTTTTTTCGTGAGGGGGATGAATTCAGGGTGCGCACCGATGGCGAGGACGGCAAGCTCACGGATTACACCGTGAAATATGTGTTCGGGGTCTACCCCCTGCAGCAGTACCTGCTGCCGCTCTCCCGGGGGCGCCTGCAGGCATTGAGCATCGCCTGGGACGCCCGTCCCGCAGCCGAGGGCGGGCAGCGTTGGTACCACCTCTATCCCGACGAGGCGATCGACTACAGGGATCCCCTGCACTGGACCGGCCCGTACCAGAACTGGAACAGCCGCTGCGCCGAGTGCCACAGCACCGATCTGGTCAAGAATTACAGCGCCGCCGACAAGTCCTTCAGCACCACCTTCGCCGGGATCGACGTCGGCTGCGAGGCCTGTCACGGACCGGGCGAAAAACACCTGGAACTGGCGGCGGCCAACAAGCTGGAAGGCGTTGCCAATCGCGGCTTTCCCACAGCCCTGGCCCAGCGCGGCCAATGGCAGTGGGCCGAGGGTGCGAAAATCGCCCACCGCAGTGAAGCGCTCGACTCGCGGGCCCAGGTGGACAGCTGTGGCCGCTGCCACTCCCGCCGCGGCACCCTGGGCGAATACCACTACGGGGCCGACCTGCTGGCGACCCATCGGCTGGCCCTGCCGCGGTCGCCGCTGTACTACCACGATGGCCAGGTGCTGGATGAGAACTACGTCTACGGCTCCTTCCTGCAGAGCAAGATGCACCAGGCGGGCGTGGTCTGCAGCAACTGCCACGAACCCCACAGCCTGGCGCTGCGCGCCCCCGGCAACGGGGTATGCGCCCAGTGCCATGCGCCGCAACACTATGACACCCCGGAGCACCACCACCACGGCGCCCAATCCAGCGGCGCCCTCTGCGCCAATTGCCATATGCCCGAGACCACCTACATGGGGGTCGATGCCCGCCGCGACCACAGCATGCGCATTCCGCGTCCCGACCTGAGCGTGGTGATGGGCCTACCCAATGCCTGCAACCGCTGCCACCAGGACAAGGACGCCCGCTGGGCGCTGGACAGCCTGCGCGGCTGGGACGTGCAGTTCCAGGACACGGGCAGCCACTTCGCCCGGGCGTTCCAGCGCTTCGACCTGGGTGACCGCAGCGTGGTGCCCACGCTGGCAGCGCTCGCCAATGATCCCGCCGCCGCACCCATCTGGCGCGCTGCCGCCATCGAGGCCGTGGCGCAGGCGGGTGGCCGCGACGCGATCCAGACCGTGACCTCGGTGCTGTATGACGATGACCCCCTGCTGCGGGCCAGCGCCGTGCGCTCCCTCGACTTCCTGCCGCTGAACCAGCGCTACCAGTTGTTGCAGCCGCTGCTGAATGACGGGGTCGGCACGGTGCGCATGGATGTCGCCCAGGCGCTGGCGGGCGTGCCCCTGGACCAGGTCGGTCCCGAGCAGGCGCAACAGCTGGAAAACCTGTTCAACTGGTACCTGGGCATCATGGCCATGAATGCCGAGATGCCGGAGACCCAGTTACAGCTGGGCGTGTTTTATATGGAACGCGGGGACCTTATCGCGGCTGATGCGGCCTACCGCGAGGCCCTGCGCCTGAACCCGCAACTGGTGCCGGCCTACCTCAACCTCGCCGACCTGCTGCGCAGCCAGAACCGGGATGCGCAGGCGCGGGAACTGATGTTGCAGGTATTGAAATTCGCCCCGGATAACGGCCCCACCCTGCACTCCCTGGGCCTGCTGGAAACCCGCAGCGGCGCCCCCGACAAGGCGCTGGATTACCTGCGCCGGGCGGCGCAGCTGGAGACCGATGGCAGTCGCCATCGCTTCATCTACGCCATCGCCCTGCACGACCTGGGCCAGCCCCGGGAGGCGATCACACAGTTACAGGCCCTGCTGCGCGTGCTGCCCCGCAGCGAGGACGTGCTGCTGGCGCTGGCAAACTACAACGCGGAGCTGGGCCAGCGTGACCAGGCCCGGGACTACGCCCGGACACTGACTGAAATTGCCCCCGGCAACCAGGCTTACAGGCAACTGCTCGAGCAGCTGCAGTAGGCCGGGGGCTACGACGGGCCCAGTGCGCTGCGGCGCGGCCCTACTTGCCGTTGCTGAAGACCAGGTGGAAGGTTACGGGAACCGCGGTACTGATCGCCTGCAGGCCCGCCACCTGCTGCAGCGCGGCCACACCCGCTTCGAGGCCGAAATCCGCCGCGTTGACGATCACCGGCCGCTGGGAGAAGACCTGCATCCGCCCTTCGCCCTCACCGACCACGGCCACCGGCACTGTCAGTGACCGCTCCACGCCGTGCAGGGACAAGGTCACGGGCAGCTCGGTGAGCACCGTGCCGCCTTCCCCAACCGCGGCGAGGACGGCCGGATCGATCGTGCCGGTGATGGTCGCGGCGGGAAAAGTGGCGGTCTCGAACAGCATTTCGCGCATGCGCTGGTTGCGAATATCGATCAGGGTCGCCACGCTGTCCAGGTTGATGGTGAGCTGCACCTTGCCATCGCCGCCGATGTAACCCAGCAGCGCCGCGAAGCCGTGGGTTTCCGCCACGCTGTTGTTCTTGATCGAAATAAAATTGAGCGCGGACCTGGCGCCATCGAGCTCCCACTGGGCCCGGGCCGAGCCGGCCCAGGCGAGAAGCGCGCAGCTTGCCAGTACCCGCAGCAGCCTGCCTTTAGTCATTTTCATTGCCTTGTTCCTCGTGATTGCCAGCCGGCGCCCCCGGCCATTGTTTCAAACCGCATTGTGGACTCAGGCCACTACCTCGGCCAGGTCTCCCTTTTCTTCCAGCCAGGACTTGCGGTCGCCCGCCCGTTTCTTGGCCAACAACATGTCCAGCATCTGGTTGGTGCCGTCACCCGCATCGAGCACCAGCCGCACCAGGCGACGGGTGTCCGGGGCCATGGTGGTCTCCCGCAACTGCAGCGGATTCATCTCGCCCAGACCCTTGAAGCGCTGCACGTTCACCTTGCCTTTTTTCTTCTCCGCCTCGATCCGGTCCAGCACACCCTGTTTCTCGCTCTCATCCAGGGCATAGTACACGTCCTTGCCCACATCGATACGATACAGCGGCGGCATGGCGACAAACACATGCCCGGCGGCCACCAGCGGGCGGAAATGCCGCACGAACAGCGCGCAGATGAGAGTGGCGATATGCAGGCCGTCGGAATCCGCATCGGCGAGGATGCAGACCTTGTGATAGCGCAGGCCGGCGAGGTCGTCGCTGGCGGGTTCGACCCCCATCGCCACCGCTATATTGTTCACTTCC
>CAYTDW010000101.1:0-7545 GCA_964436585.1 uncultured Halioglobus sp.
CCGGCCGCTAGATTTGCAGCACCGGCTCACTGCCACCAGGAGGTCAAGGATGACCGTTCCGCGCCAGTCCCAGATTTCATTGGACGATACCCCGTATTACCACTGTATCAGTAACACAGGACACCCACCCATTTCACATCAGAATAGCTCTTCCAGTTGATCCTCTGCACCCCGGCCACTAGATTTGCAGCACCGGCTCGCTGCCACCAGGAGGTGAAGGCTGAGCCTGCAGCGAAAACTTGGTATGCTAGGCCGATCAGGGCGCAGGAGGCATGAATATGCAAACCGCGAAGCAAGACGTTGAGCAGTTGCTCCACCAGCTGCCAGATGACAGCACACTGGAGGATATCCAATATCACCTCTACGTGTTGGAAAGGATCAAGCGCGGCCAGCAATCCATCGCCGATGGTAAACGCTATAGCGCCCAGGAAGCCCGTGAACGCCTGAGTCGATGGATTACTCCGTAGTCTGGTCAGCCGATGCGCTGGACGATATCGATGCATTGGCGGAGTACATCGCACGGGACTCTATCTATTATGCGCAGCAGGTGGTCGGTGAAATCATGGCGTCCGGTGATTCACTGACCAACCAACCGACCCGAGGGCGTGTGGTACCCGAACTCAATGACCCGTCTATCCGGGAACGCTTTATCTACAGCTATAGGCTGATATACGAAATTCATGAACCTGAACGAGAAGTATCTGTTGGCGGTCCTGCATGACAAACGCCTGCTGAACTCTCTGGTGCGCTTCCAGGAAGAGGACTGAAAAGAAATTCAGAGAAATTCAGGACACCCACCCATTTCACATCAGAATAGCTCTTCCAGTTGATCCTCTGCACCCCGGCCGCTAGATTTGCAGCACCGGCTCACTGCCACCAGGAGGTCAAGGATGACCATTCCGCGCCAGTCCCAGATTTCATTGGACGATACCCCGTATTACCACTGTATCGCCCGCTGTGTTCGTCGTGCCTTTCTGTGCGGCGAGGACCATTATACCGGCAAGGATTTCAACCACCGCCGCGGCTGGCTGGTGACACAGCTCAAACAGCAGGCCTCGATCTTCGGCATCGATATCTGCGCCTACGCCATCATGAGCAATCACTATCACGCCGTGCTGCGGGTGGACCGCCACCGGGTTCGCCGGTGGTCGGATAACGAGGTCCTGACACGCTGGACCCGCCTGTTCCGCGGCCCGCTGCTGGTACAACGTCGGCTTTCGGGGGAGCCGCTGTCGGCTGCGGAGAGCGCAACGGTCAGCGACATTGCCGCGGTCTGGCGTACCCGGTTGTACGATGTCAGCTGGTTTATGCGCTGCCTGAATGAAACGATCGCCCGCCGGGCCAATGCCGAGGACGATTGCAGGGGTCGATTCTGGGAGGGGCGCTTCAAATCCCGGGCCTTGCTGGGCCATGCGGCCCTGCTCTCCTGTATGGCGTATGTTGACCTCAATCCCATCCGGGCCGGCATAGCGACGAGTCTGCAGGATTCCGGATTCACGTCGATACAGGAACGGCTGGCGGCCCTGGCCGCGGAACAGCCTGGCGCGATGACCCGGGATAATGTACCTCCTGCGAGGGATGACTCGCTGGCCCCGTTCTCGGATGGTGAGCACGCGGACGCCGCAGAAGGCTGTCTTCCCTTTGGCTTGACGGACTATGTCGCCCTGGTCGATGCCACCGCTCGTTGCGTGCGCTCGGATAAGCGCGGCAGTATTCCCGCAGACGCCAGGCCGACCCTTAACCAGTTGGGCCTGAGCAATGAGCAGTGGCTCGAACTGGCGCTGGATATCCAGGCTGCCCCGTTGCAGGCCATCGGGGACATTGCGTGTTTGCGGCGCTATGCAGCGGCTTCGGGGCGCCGCTGGCTGGGCGGGTTTCGGAAATTGGAGCGTATTTTCAAGCACGGGTGACTGCTGGCAGGGAATGTCCGGCGCTGTGATCGACAGATGCCCATGTCGGAAAGTAAAACGTTCGACTCCCTATCTCTGGCTCCTGAGATTCAGCCAGAATGGTCGGGGCACTTCGCCGCTTGGTATCCTGCTCAAGTTCTTCCCCATGCCCTCCGGAAATTAATCCGTCCCGCTTGTTGAATTAGTTGATACTGCCATTCAAGCAAGGCTCTCGGGGCTTCAAATCGCTGGTACCAAATCGATGGGTGTCCCATATACGCCATATACGATATATGCCGCCAAAATCGATGGGTGTCCCATATATGATATATGTCCCATATATGTCCCATATATGCCGCTTGCCATCTCCAGCCACCGATTAAACCGCACTAGCAGTGCGGGTTTTGTTTATGGTAGATTCAACCGGGCTCTGATGCCAAAACTCATCCGTTAATGATTTGAGAGGTTCCGAATCCCATGAAAATTTCAGTCCGTAAGTCCAATAAGCGGGTGGTTCCATTCGGCCAGACTGCGCTAAGCTGTACGTTCAGCCCTCTGCGGCAACTCTTTTTTGGCATGTTGCTGGCGATTGCCGCGCTTTCCGCCCCCGCCTATTCAGCCGATTTTTCCTTTACCGGAAACCTGCCTAACGACGATTCCGTACTGCTGTTCGAGTTTACCATCGCGGCCCCGGCGAACGTGACACTCCTAAGCTACTCCTACGCCGGTGGTACCAACTCCAGTAGTGCGGTGATACCGGCAGGGGGCTTCGATCCTATCCTGAGTGTTTTTGATAGCAGCGGAGTTCTGATTGACTTCAATGATGATGGCTCTTCTCCCGATGTGGGGATTGACCCCGTGTCGGGAAATGATTGGGACACCTACCTGGAATTGAACGCGTTACCGGCCGGCACTTACACCGTCGCCCTGTCGCAGTACAACAATTTTGCCATTGGGCCGAACCTGAGCAATGGATTCCAGGGTTCAGGTACGTCTGGCTTTGTCGATGACGACGGCTATACGCGGACCAGTGCCTGGGCATTCGATATCCTGAATGTGGATTCGGCCGATCTGGCAGATACGATCCAGGGCGGGCCCTCCGGCTCCGCCACCGCGATACCCACGCTCAGCGAGTGGATGTTGATTGTATTGGCCATGCTGCTGGCGGCTGTAGCTTTCCTGGGAATCAGGTCCAGGCAGGCGTAAATACCTCGGCGGGGCGAGTCATGCCTGGGTCTTACTCCCGCCTGCAAACTCCTCCAGCGCCTCCTGCTGCTCCAGCCAGGTTTCCTCCAGCTGTGACGCCCTGGCCTTGAGTTCGCCTTCGCGTTTCAGCAGGTTCGCCAAATCCTGCTTGCGCCCCTCCAGGTACAGGTCGGTGTCGCCCAGGCGGGTCTGCAGGTCGGCCTGCTCGGCTTCCACCGCGCTCATTTCGGCCTCGATCCCGGCGATGATTTTTTGCAGCGGCCGCAGCTTCTCCCTCTGGGCGGCGGCGCTCTGGCGCTTTTCCTTGCGCGAGGTGTCAGCGCCGGCGCTATCTCCGCGCTCCACCTGGCGGTAACTGGACAGGATCCAGCGCTCGTAGCCCTCCAGGTCATCCGCATAGGTTTCCACCCGGCCGTCATGTACCAGCAGCAGCTCGTCCACCGTGTTGCGCAGCAGGTGGCGGTCGTGGCTCACCAGGATCAGGGCGCCCTCGTAGGCCTGCAGGGCGACCTCCAGGGCATGGCGCATATCCAGGTCGAGGTGGTTGGTGGGCTCGTCCAGTACCAGCAGGTTGGGGCGTTGCCACACCACCATGGCCAGCGCCAGCCGGGCCTTCTCCCCGCCGGAAAAGGGGGCAATCGCGCTGGTCGCCCCGTCGCCGCGGAAATTGAAGCCTCCAAGGAAATTGAGAATATCCTGTTCCCGCGCAGCGGGGCTCAGGCGCTGCAGGTGCAGGGCGGCGCTGGCCTCCAGATCCAGTGCTTCCAGCTGCTGCTGGTCGAAGTAGCCGATGCTGCAGTGTTCCCCGCTTACCCTGTCGCCGGCGAGCAGGGGCAGGTCGCCCACCAGGCTCTTGAGCAGGGTGGACTTGCCGGCCCCGTTTCTGCCCAGCAGGCCGAAGCGGCTGCCGGGTCGCAGGTGCAACTCCACCCCCGCGAGTACGGCCTGCCCCTTGTAGCCGAGGCTCGCGCCATCGAGCCGCAGCAGGGGGTCGCTGCTCCTGGCCGGAGGCGGGAAACTGAAATCGAAGGGCGAGTCGAGATGGGCCGGTGCCAGCGCCTGCATCCGCTCCAGCTCCTTCAGCCTGCTCTGGGCCTGGCGCGCCTTGGTGGCCTTGTAGCGAAAGCGCCGCACGAAATCGTCGATCTGCGCTATGCGTTGCTGTTGCTTCTCGTAACTGGCCTGCTGGTTGGCCAGGCGTTCCGCCCGCAGGCGCTCGAAATCGGAGTAGTTGCCCTTGTAGGCCTGCAGCTGCTGCTGCTCGATATGCAGAATGCGCTCGCAGGTGGCGTCGATAAAATCCCGGTCGTGGGAGATCATCAGCAGGGTGCCCGGGTACTGCTGCAACCATTGTTGCAGCCACAGGGTGGCGTCCAGGTCGAGGTGGTTGGTGGGTTCGTCCAGCAGCAGCACGTCGGACGGCGTCATCAGGGCCCGGGCCAGGTTGAGGCGAATCCGCCAGCCACCCGAGAAATCGCTGACCGGCCGGCTGGCCGCGCCCTCGGCGAATCCCAGGCCTTGCAGCAGGCGCTCGGAGCGGCGCTCGGCGCTGTAGCCGTCGATTTCCTCGAGCTTGCCGTGCAGGGCGGCGGCGGCATCAAAGCGGCCGGCGCCCTCGAGCCGCTGCAGCTCGTCCCGCAGCCCGGCCAGGGTGCTGTCGCCGCGCCAGACATACTCGCCCGCGGGCATGCCGGTGGCGTGTACTTCCTGCGCCATGTGGGCAAGGCGCAGCCTCACCATGCCCTCTACCTCGCCGGTGTCCGCCAGCAGCTCTCCCAGCAACAGGGCGAACAGGCTGGATTTGCCGCTGCCATTGGCGCCGATCAGCGCCAGCCGCTGGCCGGGCTGGATGGTCACGTTGGCGTGCTCCAGCAGCAGTTTGCTGCCCCGGCGCAGTCCGATGTCGCGTAATATGATCATTTGGACGCGGATTCTACCCGCACGGGAGTGGCCAGGCCACAAATCCGGGCTGCGCATATCCTGGGCCATGGCTGGATGAAGGCAGGCGGGGGAAAACGGGGTGGTTTATATCCGGGCCGGGTAGTAATATGTGCGGCCATTGCGAAACTTATTTGCTCCCCGTTGTGTCCAACCGGCGCTGTTCGCTGCCGCTACAGCCGCGAAACCGTTTATCCCCGGGAAGCGAGGCCTCGCATTGACTAGCGTGTCCGCGGTACTCCCTGTTCTAATCACTGGAAGGAATTTATGAAGAAATATGCACTGCCACTTGCCCTGGTCGGCCTGGTCGCCCTGCAAGCATGTAACCAAAAAGCAGCGGATCCCGGCGCAGACGCTGCCACCGCACCCGGCGGCCCCAAGCTGGAGACGACCGAGCAGCGCCTGAGCTACGGTATCGCGCTCAACCTCGGCGAGCGGATGAAAGCCGATAATGTGCCGATGGACGTGGATGCTTTCACCGCTGGTCTGCGCGATGCCATGACCGGTGCCGAGCCGCGCCTCACCCAGGAAGAAATCACCGCCGAGATGCAGGCCTACCAGGAGAAAGCCGCCGCCGAGATGCAGGCCAAGCAGGCTGCTGCGGCCGAAACCAACCTGGCCGCGGCTACCGCATTCCTGGCTGAAAACAAGGCCAAGGAAGGCGTGATGGTCACCGAGTCAGGCCTGCAGTACCAGGTAATCAGGGAAGGTGACGGCCCCAAGCCGGGTCCCGAGGATACCGTGGAGGTCAACTATGCCGGTACGCTGATAGACGGCACCGAGTTCGACTCCTCCTACAAGCGCGGTGAGAGCGTTACTTTCGGTGTTGGCCAGGTCATCCCCGGCTGGACCGAGGCTCTGCAGCTGATGCCTGTGGGCTCGAAGTTCAAGCTGGTGATTCCGCCGGAACTGGGCTACGGGCCAGGCGGTGCGGGACAGGCGATCGGTCCCAACGCGGCCCTGGTGTTCGAGGTCGAGTTGATCTCCATTCCCAGCCAGGCAGAAGCCGCAGCTGGCGACGCTGAAGCCGCGCCGGCTCCCAAAGGCTAAAGGCCAGGACCCAGCGGCGCCGGGTTTTCCACCGCGCGCCGATGCCTGTTGTGAAGACCGGCAATGAGCCGGTCTTCCAGCACAAAACGCGACTCCAGCACCTCGCCCAGCGCAGACAGGTCGCGCTGTAGGGTCTCGGGGTAGGCATCCCCACTCCCGTACTTCTCCTCGTAGGCCAGAATAACCTCGGTGGTATCACCGATGGCGGGCATCAATTGCTGCGCCAGCCCGGCGCTGCCATCGGCAAAGGTCTCCGCCTCGTTCAGCAATTCGTTGTAGACCTCGAAGTGCCCGGCCGATACATAATCGACCAGTACGCTGCATAGCGCCCGCTGGCGCTGCGCCAGGCCTGTCGGCTCAAGCTCGCTGTCCAGTGCGACGGCGATCCGGGTGTACCTGCCCAGCAGCTCGCGCCGCTCCTTCAGCCAGCGGGTGAGCAAATCCTCCACCGCGGCAAACTGTTGGTTCGGGCTGCTGTTCCTGTGCGGCATATCGGGTGTCCTGCAGAACTATTTTCGAAAGATCTGCCACAGGCAGATCACCAACACCACGGCAGCCATGACCAGGGTCTGCTCGGCGATACTCAGGCCCAGGAAGGTCCAGTGGATCGCGGCGCAGTCGCCGTCCCCCATCAGTACCATGCTGACGGTCTCGCTGAAGGGCAGTGTGTCCAGCATGTATTCGAGACTGGGGCCACAAGCGGGCACCTGGTCCGGTGGCAGGTGCTGGATCCAGACATGGCGAACGGCGATGGCGGCGCCGGCCAGGGCGGCCAGGGCGCAGAGCGTGGCGTATATCCGCCGCCCCGTGCGCGCCGGATTGTGCAGGGCGGCGACCAGGGCGATGACACCCCAGAGCACCACGAACACCCGTTGGGTCATGCACAGGGGGCAGGGCGGGAGGCCCAGCATCTGTTCCAGGTAGACCCGGGCGAACAGCATGGCGATGACAGCCATGATGGCGAGGCCGAAAAACACGACTCGCGGGGATAGGGATTGCAGCATTGTGCGGGGTTCCTGTGGCTGTCGGGTTGGCGGGGCCGGGGTGGGTACGTTAGGTTCTTTTTTCGCCCTGCGCAATGTTCGACGGCGGGATTTTGATTTGGTTCAAGCTCTCGGGCCGGCGCGCACTGAAGGCCAGCAGGTCGGGGTAGAAACCGAGGAAAGCCTGCTCCAGCATGCCCCGGGCCGGGCTGAGCTGCGGGCCGATATCGGCCAGGGGGTTTGACCGCCGCAAGCGCTGGCCGATGCGCGCGGCGCTGGCCGGTACCGTCTCCCAGTCCAGGTACAGGCCCAGTATGTCGTACTCCACCAGGCGCGCCAGCATCCTGCGGGAGCCTCCGCTCAGGGCATGTTCCCGGCTCTGCAGGCTGCGGTACACAGCTGCATTGAACTGCGCCAGTGGAATGTCACAGTAATGGTCCCAGTGTTTGCTGAGAAAGTGATCAAAACTCAGGTCGATC
>CAYTDW010000102.1:0-7526 GCA_964436585.1 uncultured Halioglobus sp.
CAAAATGGACCGGGTTGTTATCACCGCGACCCAGATGATGGAGTCGATGATCAGCAATTCAATGCCGACCCGGGCGGAGGTTTTCGATGTGGCGAATGCGGTGCTGGATGGCACCGATGCAGTGATGCTGTCGGCGGAGACCGCCGTGGGAAAGTACCCCGTCGAGGTGGTTGCCGCCATGGCTGACGCGGCCCTGGGTGCCGAGCGGCAGGCGATCACCAGGACCTCGCGTTATCGGCTGGATCGGCAGTTTACCGACGCGCAGGAGACGATCGCCATGTCCGCCATTTACGCCGCCAACCACTACCCCAATGTGCGCGGCATCGCCTGCCTCACGGAGTCAGGGACAACTCCGCTGCTCATGTCGCGGCTCAGTTCAGGCTTACCGATTTTCGCCCTCAGCCACCGCAGCCAGACCCTGCAGAAGCTCTGCCTGTGCCGTGGTGTCATTCCGCTGTTCTTCGACGCCAGCGCCTTTGACCACGACAGTGTTGAAGCAAGGGCCATCGAGTTCCTGCTGGACGGCGGTTACCTGCAGAAACACGACTCGATCCTGCTCACCAGAGGCGAGGTAATGGGGCGGGCCGGGGCCACCAATATAATGAAAATCCTGCCGGTACCCTGATATGCCCGCGCCGCCCTCACAAGCCCCACGGCTGGTGGCCGATGTGGGCGGCACCAATACCCGAATTGCCCTGTTCGATCCCGCAGCGGCCGAATTCCGCTCCCTCGCCACCTATACCAATCGCGAGTTCGAGCGGCTGGAGGACATCATCGCCCGGTGGCTCGACAGCACGACGGGCACGGTGCCGGAACTCTGTTGCATCGCCGTGGCGGCCCCGCCTTCGGCGGATCGCGTGGTGATGTCCAATATCGACTGGTCTTTCTCCTGCAGGGAGCTGGCATCGAGGTTCGGCTTTCGCAAGCTGCTACGGCTGAACGATTTCGAGGCCAATGCCTATGCCCTGCCCCACCTGGCAGACGGCGACCGCAAGCAGCTGTATCCGGGGAACAGCGGCCAGGCGGGAAGGCTGGCGATCGTCGGCCCGGGCACCGGCCTCGGCGGGGCATTCCTCGACTGGTGCGGCGGCATGGCGCGCAGCTTCTCCTGCGAGCCCGGGCACATGGGGCTGGCGCCGGGCAATGCGCTTGAGCTGGACATTTTCCGCCTTTTACTGCCCCGGCACGGCAATGTCCATGCCGAACTTCTGGTAAGCGGCCCGGGGCTGGCGCGCCTGTACCGGGTGCTGGCGGAACTGAGGGGTGAACCCGGCCATGACCTGGCTCCCGAGGAGGTTTCCCGCCTTGCCCTGGCGGGAGAGGACGCGCTCTGCGTACTTGCACTGGATACCTTCTGCGCCCTGCTCGGCTCGGTCTGCGGCGATTTCCTGCTGGCCAACGGTTCCTACGGTGGACTGTACCTGGCCGGGGGTATCTTGCCGCGCTTCACTTCGTTTCTCGTCGCCAGCTCCTTCCACCGGCGCGCCATTGAAAAAGGCGCCATGGGCGCTACTCTCGCCGCGGTGCCGATCTATATGATTACCACCCCCCAGCCCGGCCTGATCGGGGCGGCCCATGCACCCCTGGCATGAGGACAACAGCGACCCGACCTCAGGCGCCCGCGGCGGGCGCAGGAAACTCCAGGCTGACCCGAAAACCGCCATGGTCATCGCGCGGGCCAACGCTCAAACGCGCGCCGTGTTGTTTGGCAACGCGCGCGACGATCGACAGGCCCAGACCCGAACCCTGGCCGGCTGCGCCCGGGGCACGGTAAAAGCGCTCGCAGATGCGACTGAACTCCTGCTTTGAGAGGGGCGGACTCTCATTGGCGATTTGCAATTGCACGCACTCACCAGCGAGCAGCTGGATAGCAACCGTGGTTCCTGCAGCGGCGTAGCGGAAGGCATTTATCAGGAGATTGCGCAGCAAAATCGCCAGCGACTCCTCGTTGCCAGCAATATACACACCCGCCCGGACCTCCATTGCCAGGCTAAGCCCGCGCTGATCAGCCAGGTGAGCGGTATCCGCCAGCGCCTCGGACAACAGGGAATCCAGGCACAACCGGCGGAAGGTCAGCGGCTGTTCAGGATCCAGGCGCGCGAGTGTCAATAACTGGGAGACTGTGTGGCTGGCCCTATCGACCCGCTGGGCGATGCGATCCAGCATCACCGCGCCGCGTTCATCGCCGAGCTGCAATTGGCAAAGCTGAACTTCCGTCTTTATGGCCGCCAGCGGGGTCAGTAACTCGTGCGCGGCGTTGGCAGTAAACCGCTGCTCTCCCTCCAGCGCCAGGGCCAACCGCTGCAACAGCTGGTTCAGAGAAGCGACGACACCCTGCATTTCGGCGGGCACCCCGCTGGGGTCCACGGCATCCAGCAGGGCCGGGTTGCGCAATGCTATCTGCCGGGCGAGGGTCTTGAGGGGCAGAAGCCCCCGGGATACCCCAAAATACAACACGGCAACCGTCAACGGCAGCACCAGGATCAACGGCAGCAGGGCCCGAACAAGCATACCCAGCATGGACCGGCGGGCACCGCCCATTTCGATACCGACCTGCAGCCAAAGGTCCGTAACCGGGTCGTGGCGGGTGAGTATGCGCCAGCCCCGCGCCTGCCCGGCGGGGCCACCAAACGTGAGCCCCTGCCCGGACGGTCGGTCAAACCTGGGAGAGTCGGACATCACCGCAATCAGGTTTTCGCCCAGCCAGATATTGAGGGCGGGGTTGAGTTTTTCCCCGGTGGGGGCGTCGATCACAATCGGCTGCAGGTGGGCGGTTTCGAAATCGCCGCTCAGCCAGGGCTCCGAAATGGGCTCGCCTTCGTCGACCTGGCGCGCGAACACTGCGCTGATGTATTGCACCAGGTCGGCGTACTGCTCCAGCTGCTGGTCAACCTGCTCCAGCATCACCCGACTGGTAAAGGCATAAGTCAGCAGGGCCGAAGCCACCCAGGCGACCAGGGTAAGCGCCAGCAGAATCAGGACAATGCGGGTTTTCAGCGAAGCCATTACCTCGGCACCCGGTAACCCACGCCGCGCATGGTTTCTATCGACCCACCGCCAAAGCGTTTGCGCAGGCGGGAAATGTAGACTTCCACGGTATTGGATTCCACTTCCTCACCCCAGCTGTAGATCCCCTCCTCGAGGCGCGCTCTCGAGACGTAGCGGCCGGTATTGCGCATCAATATTTCCAGGATCGCAAACTCGCGGGCAGTAAGGTCCACTGGCCGCCCCTCAAATCTCACCACGCGCTCTGCCGGATCCAGGCTGATTCCCGCGGCAAGCAGTTCGGTCGACCTGTGTTCACTTTTACGGCGCAGCAGGGCTCGCACCCTGGCAAACAATTCCAGGATATCAAAAGGCTTGGCGAGGTAATCATCCGCCCCGGAATCGAGGCCATCCACCCGGTCTGCCACTGTGTTGCGTGCAGTTAGGACCAGCACCGGCAAACTGTGCCTGTCGGCCCGCAATTGCCGCAACACCTGCACGCCTGGAACGCCGGGCAAACCCAGGTCGAGGATCAACAGATCGTAAGGGGTGGAGCCCAGGGCCGCCTTCACCGGTTCACCCGAGCGCAACCAGTCGACCGCATACTGCTCCAGCCTGAGGGCGGCCTCGAGTGACTCGCCCAGTTGGGAATCATCTTCAACCAATAAAATCCGCACCGGACCCACGCTCCCCTTCAGGCGCCACCAAGCTTATACCCTCGTCCGGGGGGATGAAACCCGCTCGGAACCCGCCCGGATCCCTGGCAGAAGTCAGGCAAAATTCCCAAAATTTTAAAAAACCTTGACGGCAAAGCGACAATTTTGGTGATACACTTTCTGCAGCTGAGGGGTTTCAGCGGTATTTATGTTCACGGTCGAAGTTCCATCAAGATCATCGGTACGTTAACCATAAATAATTATCAAATGAACAGGTGCCTGGACATGGCACCGCAAGCAATACAGGTACTATAGATATGTCTACAACAACCGGCACTGTTAAATGGTTTAACGAGACCAAGGGTTTCGGCTTTATCGAGCGCGAAGATGGCCCTGATGTCTTCGTCCATTTCAGCTCCATCAAAGGCGAGGGCTTCAAGACTCTGTCTGACGGCCAGAAAGTCCAGTTCACTGTCACTGATGGCCAGAAAGGTCCCCAAGCAGAGAATGTAGTTCCCCTCTAATACCCCAGGGTAAGAGACAATAAAAAAGGAGCTCATATGAGCTCCTTTTTTTCGTCCCCCGGAAACAGCTCCAGCGGCTCAGCTGTCGCGCAACTTGGCCTGTCGATCAAGTTCAGTATCAATGTATTGCAGCCACTGCTGGGCGTACTTGGCTGAACGCTCGTCGCGTCCTGCCGCGTTGAATGCCTCCCGCGCCTTGTCGTATTGCTGGGAGTTGAAATAGGCCATGCCCAGGACGAGCCGGGCCGTATCCGCCCGCTTCACGCCACCCCGCGACAAGCCCTTGTTGATGGCAGTAATAGCCTTGTCGTACTGGTCGCTATCCAGGTAGATGTTGCCCAGGCGAGCGTACAATTCACCCTGGTCTGACTTGGCCGCCGCCTGCTCCATATGCTCAATGGCCTTATCCAGCTCCTGGGCCTGGCGCCAGGCGCTGGCGGCAATCTCATAATTCTTCGACGTGGGCTCGATGGAGCCACCCTTCAGGCCTTTATCCATCACCTTTGCGGCCCTGTAAGGTACATCGCTATTGAGGTACAGGTAGGCCATGGTCACCTGCTCCTGGCCCTTATCCAGCATGCCCTGCACATAGGCGGTATCCATAGCCGCCAGCTGGCGGCCTTCCTTTTGCTGTTCGCCGTACATGTGGGACAACTGCACCCAGTAATCCTTCTTCGGGTAGTGCCGGAGCAACTCTTCCAGCGTCGCCACCGTTTTGGTTACGTCGCCTTTCTCGAAGTAGAGGAAGCGGGCCAGGTTATACCACTGCTCCTTCGGCAACTTATCCTCGGCCCTGTACATATTGATGGCCTTCTCCACGTTCACGAGGGCCTTGTTGTAGTCGTTTACCTGGTAATAGCCCTGGGCGAGCAGTATATAGGCGTTCGCGTTGGGCTTGTCCGTTAGCGCAAACCAGCCCAGCAGGGCGTCGATACCCCTTTGCCACTGCTCCTGGACAAAATACAGCTGGGCAATCGTGTACTTGGTGTTGATCTCCATTGCCAGCGGCAGGTCGGGTTGCGCCACGACCTCCTCATAGGCCTTCAGGGCCTTGGCATAGTCTTCGCGAGAGTAGTGGATGAAGGCGTATAGGTTGTATACGTTTGCCAGTTCATAGCTGTTGAGTGCGCTTTTTCCCCCGGAGGCAATCATCGCATCCAGTATGCTGGCGGCACCGCTCAGGTCCTTGGCCTCGGCCGCCTCCTGGGCTTTCGACAGCTGTTCATACACATTGTTGCGCAGGGCCGGCGTGCGCCGCGTTTCCCGCGTATCAGGGGCTTTCTTCTCCTGGGCCACGGCCGCTGCCAGGGGATGCAGGCCCAGGTCGGCCTGCAACTGCGACAGGGTCACCTGGGCGGCAACAACCGGAACAGCCAGCAACGCCGCCCGAATCCAGGTGCGAGGCTTAAACAAATTCATAACGCATTAACCGTTTCAATTTTCCAACTCATAGGTGAACTTGTTCTGTACGCCACCCACCTCGATGGCGACACCGTCGACCACCCTGGGCTTGTACTTGAACTTGAGTGAGGCCTTGACCGAGGCATCCTCGAACACGCCGGCGGGCTGGCAGTCCACCGCCTTGGGGTCGCGGATAGCTCCGGAAGTCGTCACCGTGTACTCAACGATACAATAACCGCTGATACCGCGGCTCTGCGCCCGGCGGGGATATATAGGCGCTACTTTCACGATGGGCAGGTACTCGCCGTCTCCGGTGGACATGCCTGTGGTCTCGATCGCCACATCAACCTGGGCTTTCGGAGCGACATTGACCACTTCCACGTCCATGTCCATATCGACATCCGGTGTAGCCAGGTCGGGCGGCGGCTCTTCCGGATCCTCCACCTTGTCGGGCTTCTGCTCCTTCAAATTGGTTTCGATCTCCCGCTCAGGCATGAGGATATCCGCCAGCTTGGTGCGCTTGCTGTCATCTATCTCGGGGGTAGCGGAAGCAATCAGGTACTGCATGATGAAAAACAGACCGCCCGCCACTGGCAGCGCCAGCAACGCACCGATCAAGAGCCTGAATGAGTTGCGATTCATAGTGGACTACTTATCGTCGGTGGCCAGGGACACATCGAAGACGCCCGCTTCGCGAGCGGCATCCAGCACCGCGGCAACGGTCTCTGTGTTGGACTGGTTGTCAGCCTGGATGACAACCGCTCCCTTGGGGTTTTCAGCATGCAGGCGCTCGATGTTGGCGCGCACTGAGCGCACATCGATGCGGCGCTTGTCCATCCAGATTTCGTTGGTGGCGCTGATGGCCACCAGGATATTCACGTTCTCCTTGGGCTGTGAGGTCGATGCTTCCGGCCGGCTGACCTCAATACCCGCTTCCTTGATAAAGGACGCGGTGACGATGAAGAAAATGAGCATGATAAAAACAACGTCCAGCATGGGCGTCAAATCTATCTGGGCTTCGTCCTCAGCTGCTGCTTTGTTGGTCCTGCGCATTGCGATTGCTCTCTTAGTGATCGGTAGTCAGGTTGTCTTCGAGAAACTGGCTCTGGCGCTGGGCATTGCGGGTGATATAGGTATTGGCGAATACCCCGGATATCGCCGCCACCATGCCAGCCATGGTGGGAACCGTTGCCCGGGAAACCCCTCCCGCCATCGACTTGGCGTCACCGCCACCCGTGACGGCCATGATATTGAACACTTCGATCATCCCGGTTACCGTCCCCAGCAGGCCCAGCAGCGGGCAGAGGGCAACCAGTGTCTTGATAATCGGCAGGTACTGGTTGATCTGCATGCTCGCCTGGGAGATCAACTTTTCCCTGATCTGTCGCGCGTTCCAGGACTTGCGTTCGCTGCGCGCCTCCCAGGTGGCAATGGTCTTGGCCACATCCGTTTTCCAGCCGGTTTTGAAGTACCACACGCGTTCAAAGATCAGGGTCCACATGAAGAAAAGCAGCACGGCGATCGCCCACAGGACGTCCCCGCCCATATCCATGAAACGGGAGACGGCCTCATAAGCACTACCGAACCAGTACATATGCTACTTCCCCAGCTTGGCTTCGGTGTGCTCGATCTCGCCCTCGGCGCTGCCCAGATCCACGAGGGTCCGGAACTGCTTTTCGCTCAGCACCGGCGTGTGTTGTTCCGGGCTCGTCCGCTGACCCAGCAGCAGCAGGACGGCGCTGCTGAGGGCACTGATGAGCAGCCGGGCGGGCGTGAACACCCAGGTGAGCAGCGTCGCTGGGCGCGAGATAAAACGTGCCCAGCGCTCGTTGAGCTTGATGCCGATGGTCTTGGGGATCAGCTCGCCGAAGGTCACGAGCACGGGGACGGTGACCAGCGTCGCACACAAGGCGATCACGATGTCAGACGAGTGGCCAAAGCGAGCGATCCACGTCGCTGG
>CAYTDW010000103.1:0-7487 GCA_964436585.1 uncultured Halioglobus sp.
GCCGCCTGGGGGTCAGCGCCCGTCGTAACGGCGCGCAGCGCGGCATCGTCCGCCGCAATGTCATAGCGCTGGGAGAATAGATGGCGCAATGTTGCCGCTGCGCCGCTGTGCGCACCTAACTGCAGCGGCGCGGCAGCACCTGCTGCGCTGCCGGGATCCCGCCAGGGCAATCCCAGTGCCCGCGCCATGGCCTCGACCAGCATCCGGGTCGCCAGCAACTTGCCGTCCAGGCTGTAGCCCGCGATGTGCGGCGTCCCCAATCGCGCGTGCCGCAGCAAGTCCTGGCTGATCCGCGGTTCGCCCTCCCAGACATCCAGCACCACATCGGGTCCGCCACCGCCCTGCAACAGGGTCGACAGGGCCGGATTGTCCACGACCGGCCCCCGGCTGGCATTGATCAGCAGGCTGTCCGCGGGGATCCGGGCCAGTGCCGCTGCGTCGAACAGGTGGTAGCTGGGCCAGGGCTGCCGGCGAGTCAGCTCGGCATGCAGGGTGATGACTGCGCAGCCGAGAATTTCCGGCAACAGCGCAGGCTGGTCGACAACGCCGGGGCCGAGCCAGGGATCATAGGCCCGGTAGTTGATGCCCAGCGCCCGCAGCCTGGCGGCGACGGAGCGGCCGATCACGCCGTAGCCCACGATTCCCACGGGAGCACCCGCCAGTACGCGCTCGAGGTGCTCCCCTACCGCGGCTATTGCCGCCAGGACGTACTCCACCACCGAATTGGCGTTTGAACCGGGCGCATGGGCGAACGCAATGCCGCGGCGGCCAAGGTAGTCCCGGTCGATGTGGTCGAAACCACTGGTGGCAGTGCCGACGAACCGGACCGGGCTGTCCCCGAGCAGCCGGGCATCCACCCGGGTGACAGAACGCACCAGCAGCACATCGACTCTCGCCAGTTGCTCCGGCTGCAGTCCTCTTCCGGAAAAATGCTGCACGCTCGCCAGCGACCCGGCATAGTGCTCGACCGCGGGGATATTCTCATCTGCCAGAATACGCAGGGTCATAGTGCCATCGACAGCGCTGACAGCGGGCTCATCCGCACAGGCCCGTGAGATCGAGGTCGAGGTTTTGCGGCTGCAGGCCGGTGCCGAACTCGAGCGCGAGCGACTGGAAAAACAGCTCCGCCCGCTGGGGCAGGCCGCTCCGCTGCCACTGCCTCGCAGCGATCAACACCTGCTGTCTGAAGGGCATGGTGTCGAGCACCCCCTCCACTGCGCCGAGGTTATCGACGCTGATGCGGAAGCGATAGTCGCAGGCCAGGGAGAATAGCCACTCCAGTGCCTGGGGTTTGGCTTCGACCGCCTCAAAAGCCAATTGCTGCTGATGATCGCGCCCGTCCGGCGCATACCAGTAGCCGAAATCCGGCAATTGCCGGCGCTGTTCGCCGGCGATGCACCAGTGCGCCGTCTCGTGCAGGGCACTGGCAAAATAGTCGCTGCGATAATGGAGCAGGTGCAATGCATGCCTGTCGGTGGCCGGTTGGTAGCTCGGCTCATCGGCTCCACCCACCAGCCGGGTGCGCCAGCGGCGGGAAAAGCAGCGCGCAAATACCTGCTCGAGCCGCTGTGCCTGAAAATTGTCGGGCGCGGTGTACGGGTTGGTCGACAGGGCGCCGCCAGCAGCTCCAGCAGACGCGGGCATCACTTTGGCTGCCCTCCCTTTTTCAGCAGGTAGCGATAGCTCCCGTCCAGTTCTTCCTGTTGCAGCAGTTCATGCCCCAGAAAGCTGCAGAATTTGGGAATATCGCGGGTGGTCGAGGGATCGGTGGCCAATACCAGCAGGGTGTCCCCTGCGACAATATCCCTGATACGGTGGTGCAGCATCATCACGGGTTCCGGACAGAACAGGCCGGTGGCATCAAGTATATGATCGGGTTCAGTGGACATCGTCGCCATCAATCCGCCAACAGCTCGCGGGCCTGTTGTGCCGGGAGCAGGTCCCACTGTTCGCTGTCCAAATCGAACACTATAAGTAATTCCCCGCGTTGCATCTGGGCGCGCAGGCTGTCGACCTTTTGCTCCAGGCTCAGTTCGCGTTCGCCATAGTCGGTACCATCGCGGCTGGCATACTCCTCAAGCAGGGCCTGCAGGATATCCGCCTGCAGGCGCTGTGGTGGTACTTCTACAAATTGCGTCATGTGCCCCCGCTGCACGCAACTAAAAGGCCAGGTCCCGTTTGCTAGTGTAGTGCCGGATAGCGCGCTAATATAGGTCCTGCGCCTGTGAATATGGAGTCAGATTGGTGGAAACGTCCTACATCGTGACCTTTATCGGGGACGACCGCCCGGGCCTGGTGGAGTCCCTTTCCCGGGTGATCGAAAGCAACCGCGGCAACTGGCTTGAGAGTCGCCTGTCCCAGCTCGGGGGGAAATTCGCCGGCCTGGTGCTGGTGACACTCCCGAACGAAAACGGCGCGGCACTGCAGGCTGACCTGAAGTCGCTGTCGAACACCGGGCTCAGCGTACGGGTGACGCCGGCCATGACGCTGCCGACCAGCCGCAGGGGCCGCGATATTACCCTGACGGTGATCGGCCCTGACCGGCTCGGCATTGTACGCGAAATTTCCCGTGCACTGGCCCAGCGCGAGGTCAACGTGGTGGAAATGGACAGCGAGGTCAGCAGCGCGCCGATGAGCGCAGAACTGATCTTCCGGGCCCGGATCGATGCCGAGATTCCCGAGCATGTCGACCTCGACGAGCTCGAGGACAGCCTGGAAGAGATAGCCAACACGATGACCCTGGAGATCGAGCTGGAACACGGCCCTGGCAAGAGCTGACAAACCGTTTGTAACGGGGCATTAATCTTCGCGCCGGCCGCGCAGGAGATTGCGCACGCCTACCCAGGCCAGTGCCGCAAAGCCCGCCAGGGCGATGACCAGCAATGCCACCAGCGCAGTGGCCAGCAACAACTGGAGCAATTCCTCCGGGCTGACCGCAAACTGCCTCACCGCGATCCACAGCAGCGCCGCCAGGCAAAACACACCGACCAGCAGCGTGCGCAGGTAGCGCCACTGTGCCTTTTTCATCTGCTACCGCCCGGGATGATCAGGATATCGTCCCGGGGGGCGCGGCGGCGGGCAGTACCGGGGTGTCGCAGATCACGTCCATATTCTGGCCGCGGTGACGCAATACATGATCCATGAGCACGATGGCCAGCATGGCCTCGGCGATAGGCGTGGCGCGAATGCCGACACAGGGGTCGTGGCGTCCGTGGGTAACCATTTCAATAGCATTACCGGCCGTGTCGATTGTCGCCCCGGGCAGGCGAATACTGGAGGTGGGTTTGAGCGCGATGCTCACCGTGATGTCCTGGCCACTGGAAATCCCCCCCAGGATGCCGCCGGCATTATTTCCCACGAAACCGGCCGGCGTCAGCAGGTCCCGGTGTTCGCTGCCATGCTGCTGCACGCAGTCGAAGCCCGCGCCGATCTCCACGCCCTTGACCGCATTGATGCCCATCATGGCATGGGCGATATCCGCATCCAGGCGATCGAAAACAGGTTCACCCAGCCCCGGCGGCACGCCGCTGGCCACCACGTTGATACGGGCGCCGATGGAGTCCCCGCGCTTGTTGAGCGCAGCCATAAATTCCTCCAGCGCGGGCAGCTGTGCCGGATCGGGACAAAAGAACGGGTTGGTTTCCACTGTGTCCCAGTCAAGTCGCGCGGCGACGATGGGGCCCAGTTGTGCAAGGTAGCCGCGAATTCGGATGCCGTAGCGCTCCAGCAGGTATTTCTTGGCAATGGCACCCGCCGCGACTCGCATCGCTGTTTCCCGGGCACTGGAGCGCCCGCCGCCACGATAGTCGCGAAAGCCGTACTTCTGGTTGTAGGTGTAATCCGCGTGCGCAGGGCGAAAGGTATTCCTGATGCTGGAGTAGTCCTTCGAGCGCTGGTCGGTGTTGGCGATCAACAGACCAATGGGAGTGCCCGTGGTAAGCCCCTCGAATACTCCGGACAGGATCTGCACTTCGTCGTCTTCACGGCGCTGGGTGGTAAAACGCGAGGTGCCCGGCTTGCGCCGGTCGAGATCCCGTTGCAGGTCGCTCGCGGTCAGCGCGAGGCCGGGAGGACAGCCATCGACGATGCATCCCAGGGCCGGGCCGTGGCTTTCGCCAAAGCTGGTTACCGTGAACAGCTTTCCAATCGTGTTGCCGGCCATATCGCTCCCACCCCCGCCAATGGCCGGCCATTATAAGGTTTTCAGCCCAGGCTTGCGCCGTAATCTTGCAACTCTTTGGCCGTCAGGGCGAATACCCCGTGACCACCGTGCTCGAACTCGAGCCAGGTAAACGGCAGCAGCGGGTAGGCCTCTTCCAGCGCCGCCCAGCTGTTGCCTACCTCTACCACCAGCAGTCCGCTCTCGGCCAGGAAGCGGCGTGCATCCCGCAGGATTCTCCGGGTCAGTTCCAGCCCGTCGGGCCCGGAACCCAGCGCCCGTTCAGGCTCATGCCGAAACTCGGCCGGCAGCTGCGCCAGGTCCTGTGCATCCACATACGGCGGGTTGCTGAGTATCAGGTCGTAACGCACATCCCCCAGGGCAGCAAATACATCCGACTCGATGATATTCACCCTGTCGCCAAGTCCCATCGCCTGCGTGTTCTCACGGGCCAGCGCCAGCGCCGCGGAGTCGATATCGGCCAGGTCGACCCGGACATCAGGAAAATAGTGCGCCACCGCAAGGCCGATGCAACCGCCGCCACAGCACAGGTCCAGCACGCGCCGCGGCGCCGGGCCGTGGTACCAGGGCTGGAATTCGTTGAGGATCAGCTCAGCAAGCGGCGAGCGGGGAATAATGGCGCGCTCATCGCAGATAAACTCAAGCCCGGCAAACCAGGCCTTGCCCAGCAGGTATGGCAGGGGAATATGCTGTTCTATACGCGCACGCAGCAGCGCCTCCAGCCGGGCCCAGGCTGCGGGCGCAAGGGGATGCGGCAATACCCCGTCGCCGGAATCCAGCGGCAGGTCGGCAACCGACAGGACCAGTTGCACGGACTCGTCCCAGGCGTTATCAGTGCCGTGACCAAAAAAGACATCGCTCCCGGACAGCGTTTCGCTGCAGTACTGCAGGGCTTCGCCGACGGTGCGCGCAGGTGCTGCCATAAATTCGCTCTCTGTTGCCGGCACTGATTGTAACCGATGGCGGCGCCAGCCGCGGCAATTGCCACTGCGGGGGCGGGTTGTTACTATTCCCGGCCCGCGATCCTGCGCGGCGCTTGGTTCGATCAATGCAGGCAAGGAGTACGGCCGATGGAACAGCACTGGGCAAAAATCATCGAGGCCATCGGTGAGGACCTCGACCGACCCGGCCTGGCCGATACCCCGAAGCGGGCCGCCAAGGCCTTCGAGTTTCTTACCCGAGGCTATACGCAGTCCGTCGACGAGGTCGTCAACAACGCCCTGTTTCCCTCCGACTCCAGCGAGATGATCCTGGTGCAGGACGTGGAGCTCTACTCCCTCTGCGAGCACCATCTGCTGCCATTTATCGGTAAATGCCACGTGGCCTATATCCCCACTGGCAAGGTACTGGGCCTGTCCAAGGTGGCGCGTATTGTCGACCTGTATGCGCGCCGCCTGCAGATACAGGAAGCCCTGACCACCCAGATCGCCGAAACCATTATGCAGGTCACCAACGCTGAAGGCGTCGGCGTCATCATCGAAGCCAAGCATATGTGCATGATGATGCGGGGCGTGGAGAAGCAGAACTCGGTGATGAAAACCTCCGCCATGCTGGGTTGCTTCCGCAGCGAACAGAAAACCCGGGAGGAGTTTCTCGCGCTGCTGCAGATGAAACGTTAGGGCGTGAGCACCAGCACCTCCGCGTGCAGGTATTGCCGGTCGGCGGTGCGCGCGGAAGCATAGACTATCAGCAAGCTCCCGGGGTCTGCGTCGAGCGATAGCACGCGGTAACGCTGCATGCCATCCTGGCCGTAGAGCACCGGCTGCTGGAACACCCGGTTGGCCCACTGCACCCCCTGGCCGCAGTCCCTGGCATCGCAGGAAAACAGCAGCTTTGCCCCTTCCTGATTGTTGACCTCGCCCAACAGCACATCCATGACCTCGATCGAAGTGAAGCCATCGACAATCTGCCAGGTGTATCTCGTCAGCGTTCCGCTGAAGCGCTCGCTGCGCTTGAATCTCCAGGCGCCGGAGATTTTCTGCATGGCGCCCAGGCCTACCTCGTAGTCGCGCACCTCTTTTTGTACCCGGCTGACCGTTTCGACATGGGCGTAGCCATTCAACTGTTCCAGCAGCGCCAGTGGAGTTGCCGCCTGCGCGGCGGCACTGGCACCCAGCCACAGCAGGGCGATGGCTCCGGCCAATAGTCTGCGACTGCCTGATATCACTATGACAACAACCTCACTGCTGCAAAAAAGCGTCAATACGCTCGGCCACGGCAGCAACGCCGGGCTCCATATGAAAATGATGCCCGCCCGCCATGACCTCAACCTCCAGGCCGCTGATGTGCCGGCGCGCCTGGTCCAGAACCTCGGGGTGCTTGCCAAATCCCTCCGCCGCAAGCAGCAGGAGCGTGGGCATGGCAAGCGCATCCAGCACCGCCTCGATCTGGCCGCCGCTCATTTTCACGGCGGAAGCGCCGCGCAGGCGCAGGTCAGTAGTCCAGGTGTAACCGCCTGCGCAGGGCCTCAGGTTGCGTTCCACCAGTAATCTTGCTGCCGCCGGGGGCGGAGAGTTACCGGTGCGACTCGCCACCGCCGCGTCGATGCTGGTATACACGCGGTTGTTGCGCTGCTGCCAATGGCGTTTCTCGTCCAGAAACTTGCGTAGCTGGCGCGGAAACTGATCCTCGCCAACTTCCCTGGGAACCACGCCGTCGAGCAATACCAGGCGTTCCACCCGCTCAGGTATTACGCTTGCAAGCAGGCTTGCGATCACCGCCCCGCGAGAGTGTCCCATCAGCGCAAACCGCTCCCAGCCAAGGTCGTCGAGCACGCCGAGCAGTTCCGGCAGATCGTCCCATATCTGGTAGGTCGCATCGGGGGAGCGCTGTGCACTCATGCCGTGACCGGTGAGGTCCACCGCGACTACATGATGTTGCGGCAAGAGCGGTGCGAGCATGCTGAAACTGGCTGCGTTGTCGAGCCAGCCGTGCAGCGCCAGCACGGGTCTGGCCCCGGCATCTCCCCATGACAGCCCAGCCAGTCGCAGGCCGTTCACCTCCCACTCGAGGGCCGCGGGAGCCGGCGTTTTCATAGCCCGGTCTCATATTCGGGCGCCACTGCCCAGAACAGCAGCGTTGCACAGGCGGGTGCTGGCAGGCCCAGCTCCAGGGACGCGAAGCCGCCCGGCGTCAGGGCTGGCACGGCATTACCCGCTCCCAGGAAGTGATCCACCAGCTCTGACACCAGCGGCTGGTGTGTCACCAGAACGATATGGCGGGACGCATTATCCGTGGCCGCCACGATTGCCGCCTCCACCGCCTGCACTGTAGCACCCGGACGCAGCGCGAAAAGTTCAGTCGTATG
>CAYTDW010000104.1:0-7468 GCA_964436585.1 uncultured Halioglobus sp.
GAGCGCAGCGCCGACGGCGGCGATGCCGCCGGGGAGAACCGCGCCCTGCTGCTGGCACTGGGCGTGGCCCTTAGCGGCAACTCCATCGAGCACCTTGTCGGACCGCCCGAGGGCGCCGAATGGCCCGCGCCGCGGCCCCTCAACCCGGTCCTGCGGGGAAGGGACGACCTGGCCAAACATTTCGGCATCTCCGCCGCCATCACCGCCGCCGGCGGCGGCGCGCTGGCGGACACTATCGGCGTTTTCAAGGAAGTGGACGACTCCCGTGGCGGCTCCGGCTTCAGCTTCGCCGACCTGCTGGCGGACCGGGCCGGGGTATCACTGGCGGAGGCGGCGCTGGGCAAGAATGCCGCCGCCGTGCAACAGTTCATGAGCCGGCAGCTGCAGGAGGCGAGCTATATGCCCGACATCACACGGCTGCCCGAGGGCGTCATGGAGCTGGAGTTCAAATCCCGCTTCGAGGACCTGGACAGCGCGAGCTACGCCCTGGTGCAGGGCGAGATCGAGCGCCGGATTGGCGGCTGCTCACTCTACCAATCGGACCCGGGCCTGCGCGAGTGAATGCCTCCGGCGGCGGCGCAGGCCATAACAGAATGATCGTAACGGGCCCATGCTGAGCTACCAGCACGAATACCACGCGGGCAATTTCGCCGATGTCCACAAGCACCTGTGCCTGCGGGTGCTGTTCGAATCCCTGCTGCGCAAGGACAAACCGTTCTGCTATATCGATTGCCACGCCGGCGCCGGTGTATACGACCTGGCCGGCACCGTGGCGCGCAGGACGTCCGAGTTCAGCGCCGGCGTCGGCAGGCTCTGGGCGCACAGGGCGGTACCCGGCCCGGCCGCGCTCGCAGCCTACCTGGAGGCCGTGGCGGCGCTGAATCCCGGCAATGAGTTGCGCTACTACCCGGGCTCGCCGGCACTCGCCAGGCAGTGGTTGCGCCCACAGGACAGGGCGCTGCTGCTGGAACTGCACCCCCAGGCCCAGCTGGCCCTGAAGCAGCACATGCGGGGAGATTCCCGCAGCAGCGTGCACGCCAGGGACTGCTATGAGGGCCTGCCGGCCCTGGTGCCGCCGCCGATCAGGCGAGGCCTGGTGCTGCTGGACCCGAGTTACGAGGTAAAGGACGAGTACCGGCAAATCGTCGTGCTCACCGCCACCGCATTCAAACGCTGGGGCAATGCAAGCTATGCCATCTGGTACCCGCTGCTGGGCGCGGCGCGGCACCTGGAGCTGCTGGCGGCGTTGCAGCGCTCGGGCATGCCGGAGGTCCTGGTGACAGAGCTGACGGTGGCGGGCAGGGACGAGACCGACGGCATGTACGGGTCGGGGATGGCGATCGTGAACGCGCCCTGGCAGACCGACAGGGCCCTGGCGGCGCTGCTGCCGGGGGTGGCGGAACTGCTTGCCCCGGACCGGGGCGCGGCGCATTTGCGCTGGCTGGCGGGGGGGAACGCCGACTGAGGCTGGTCAGCCCAATACCGCCGCCTGCAGGTCCCGGTAACTGTCCTTCAGCAGCTTGCCCAGTACCTCTATCCCGGGCTGGTCAGTGGGGCAGCTGATGATGGCGATACACAATTTTTTCGCGTAGCTGAGCGCCGTGATATTCAGGCCCATAGCGTCGGTAATGATCGAGAGGGGGTACAGGTATTCCAGCTCGGCGCCTTCCAGGTAAAGCTTTTCCTTCGAACCGGGCACATTGGACAGGATAGCGCTGGTAGCGGGGCGCACCCTGGTGGCATTGCCGGTGACCGTGAGCAGAATCGCCGGCGCCATGATCAGCGCATAGTAATCCTGGGCCGCGGTGGTCGACAGTTGACCCAGTTCCGCCTTGGCCGCCGCGGTCACCTTGATCACCCGCTGCAGACGGCGCCGGTCATTTGCCTCATCGGTGAAAAAGGGGCTCATGATATAGCTGAGCTTGTTGCCCGCCTCGTCCGTCGCCGACTTGAGGGATACCGGCATGCCGGCCACCAGGGAAGTTTTGGGCAGGGCTCCCTGGGCCGACAGGTAGCGCCTCAGGGCGCCGCCACAGACGGCAAGCAGCACGTCATTGACGGTCCCCCCGGCCTGCCGGGCAATCTGCTTCACCCCCGCCAGCGGCAGGTCACCGAGAATGATCGCGCGTCGGGAATCCAGCTGGGTATTGAAAATGGTGTGCGGGGCGGTAAACGGCAGGCGCATGACATCCTGTTTCCCCTGCAGGGCATCCGCACCCATATGCGCCAGCAGCCGGGAAAGCTCGGGCAGTGCCCGGTACTGGCTGAGCAGGTCCCTGCTCATATCCCCCAGGCTTGCAAACAGGGAGTGGTGGCCGTCGTGCTTTTCCACCGGCGGTTGAGCCCGGCTGAAATCCAGTTTTCTGGTGGGAGAACTGTGCAGCAGAGCCTCCATCATCCGCATGGCTCCCACACCGTCTACCAGGGAGTGGTGAACCTTGCAGTATAGGGCGAACCTGCCGCGGCCGAGGCCTTCTATTATATGCACCTCCCACAGGGGGCGAGACCTGTCCAGCGGCCGTTCGTGCGCACGGGTAACCAGGGTCAGCAGGTCCTGCATCCGCCCGGGCAGCGGCAGGCTGTAGTGAAAGACGTGCCGTTCCGGGTGGTAGTCATCGGCGGCAACCCAGGCCGCATCCGCCAGCTTCTCAGGGTTCCGCAGCTTTTTGTTGAAGATGGGCCACAACTCGTTCAGCCGACCGCACTTGCGCGCCAGTTGGCGCAAATAGTCCCTGGATGCATTGGTGGGTAACCTGAAAATCATCAGCCCGGCGACATGAAACGGGCAGTGGGCCGACTCAATCCTGAGAAAGCCGGCATCCTGGGAACTGAGCTTTTCCATGGGTCCTCCGGGCGCGCAGTCGAGGGCCCGACTCTAGCGCGAGCGCGCCGCGCGATGTAGCGACTGGATCAATGTTTTGGCGCAGCAGTGACGGTTGTGGCTTCAAATCGGTAAACCGCATGAAACCAATACCTATAAGGTGACCTGGGTCCCCAACTCGACCACCTTATTGGCCGGCAAGCGGTAGTAATTCGCCGCACTGTCGGATTGCCTGCTCATCCAGCCGAACAGGGCGGTCTGCCAGGCCGGCAGTGCGCCCGGACCATCTGTAATATTGGCGCGGGCACTAAAGAAAGTGGTCAACATCGGCTCGAGATGTACGCCAAGCGCTTCCAGTCCCGCCAACGCGGCCATAACATCCGGCTCCTCGCGGAACCCGAAACGCATGGTGACCGTATAGACATGCTCGGCCCTGGCAGATACCAACAGCCTCTGGCTGTCCGGCACGCGAGGTATATCCTCGGTAACGATATGCAGGAACAGGATCTGCTCATGCATCACCTTGAAGTGCTTAAGACTGTGAAAGAGGGCGCTGGGCACCAGTTCCGGATCCGAGGTGAGATACACCGCCGTACCGGGTACGCGTGTGATACCGGCGACGCCCGTTCGCATGAAATCCGCCATGTTCACATCAATCTTCCGGCGCACCATGGCCATAGCCTGGCTGCCCTTCTTCCAGGTGATCAGCAGGGTAAAGATCGCCAGACCCAGCACAATCGGCATCCAGCCGCCGTCCAGCAACTTGGTGGCGTTGGAACCAAAGAATACCAGCTCCAGCGGCAAGAAAACCGGCAGGAAAGCCAATGCCAGCGCGCGAATCCGTCCCGTTGTGGCAAGCGCAACGACTCCTGTCAGCAGCGTGGTGATTATCATGGTGCCGGATACGGCTATGCCATAGGCCGCAGCGAGCGCGCCGGATGACTTGAATTCCAGCACCAGTACCACCACGGCAATCAGCATCATCCAGTTGATCACGGGAATGTAGATCTGCCCGCGCTCCGTATCCGAGGTGTGCAACACGCTCACGCGCGGCAGGTAGCCCAGGCGAGACGCCTGTAGCGTCATCGAATACGCGCCGGTAATGGTGGCCTGGGATGCAATCACTGTAGCAGCCGCGGCCAGCCCCACCAGTGGCAACATCAACCACTCCGGCGCCAGGTAATAGAAGGGATTTTGCACCGCATCCGCGGACCGCAATACCAGCGCTCCCTGGCCAAAATAATTGAGCAACAGTGAGGGACAAACCAGGCAGTACCAGGCAATCCGCACCGGGCGCGCGCCGAAATGCCCCATATCGGCATACAGGGCTTCGCCGCCGGTCAGCGCGAGAAACACCGCGGACATCAACAGAAATGCCGCCAGCGGGTGTTGCACGGCAAAAAATATCGCATAGCCTGGGTTGATGGCCTGCAACACTATCGGATTCTGTACGATGCTGAGCAGCCCCAGCACGGCCAGCGTGAGAAACCAGATAATCGTAATGGGGCCAAATAGCCCGCCGACCCGACCAGTGCCTTTCTTCTGTATGACAAAAAGCCCGATAATAATACCGATCGTAATAGGCTCGACCCAATGCTCAAACGCCGGTGTGGCCACACTCAATCCTTCAATTGCGGATAATACGGAAATCGCCGGAGTGATAACTGCATCGCCGTAAAACAGCGCCGCGGCAAAAATACCCACAACAATCACCGCCACCGACAGTTTCGGCTTTTGGCGAGTGACCCGATGCGCCAGGGCAGTGAGGGCGAGCACCCCGCCCTCGCCCTCATTGTTGAAGCGCAGGACAATCCAGACGTATTTCAGCGAGATAATCAGCATAACCGCCCAGAACAGCGATGACAGTGTGGCCAGCACATTGCCTTGTGTCAGTGCCATCGCATGATACCCGGCAAAGGCTTCCTTGAACGCATACAGGGGGCTGGTACCGATGTCCCCATAGACTACACCGAGCGCGGCGAGAGTGAGTTTTGCCGTGCCGGATCTGGAATTGTCATGTTGCATAAAAGTGCTCCAGGGGCATTAATAGACAAAGCGGTAGCCGACAGCGGTTTCTGTGAGAATGTGTCTTGGTTGCGTTGGGTCGCGCTCCAGTTTTTGCCGCAGGTGGCCGACGTAGACACGCAGGTAATGGCTATTACCAGCCTGCCCCGGACCCCATACTTCGCACAGCAATTGACGGTGAGTCATCATCTTTCCGGCATTCGAGACCAGTAATACCAGCAAACGATATTCAATCGGGGTGAGATGTAATGGCTTGCCGCCACGCGTCACCAATCGAGAAGCCATATCTACCGTGATATCCCCAAATGACAGGCAGGCTTGCGCTACGGTCTGCAGTTGCTGCCCGCGCCTCAACAGCGCACGCACCCGTGCCAGCAACTCCCCCACAGCGAAGGGTTTGGTGAGGTAATCGTCTGCCCCTGCATCCAGCGCAGCTATTTTTTCCTGCTCCGCCCTGCGCGCCGAGAGCACCAGAACCGGCACCTTTGACCAATGGCGAAAATCCCGCACAAACTGCACGCCGTTACCGTCCGGCAAACCCAGGTCCAGGATGACCAAGTCAGGTTTGCCGATATCTGCCTCCAGCAGGCCCTGGCTAATCGTGCCCGCCTCCAGCACCCGGTAATCTTCACTGCGCAGTACCGCGCGCATGAACCGGCGAATATCCTCTTCGTCCTCGACCAGCAATACGCTCGCCCTATATTCCCCGCCGGTTGTCTGTCCGGTCGCATGCATCACAGCATTACCGGCAAGGCATCTTCAGGCTCGACCCTGGGGGGTGATCCCAGGGGCAGTGTAAATACTACGCAGGCGCCACCTGAATCGGGACTGACCAAGGCAATTTCCCCACCGTGCGCTTCGACTATACGTTGGCAGATCGACAGGCCCATCCCGAACCCCTTCACGGGCGACTCCTGTTGTCCGCGCGAAAACAGCTCCACCAGATCACCCATCGCACCGACGGGAAATCCCCCGCCCTGATTACAAATTCTGACTTCCACTGCACTGCCCTGCACAGCGGCCGCGAGCGTGATTGTCGAATGTGGCGGCGAGTATTTCGCGGCATTTTCCAACAGGTTGCAGAATACCCGCTCCAGCAAAAGGCTATCGATTTGCACCAGCGGCAAGTCGGCAGGCACGGTTACCTGCACTGCATGGGATGACAGTACATTTTCCAGTAAATGAATACTTGCTCCGATGACTTCATCCAGCGGCTGCCACTCACGCCGCAATTGCACTCTGCCGCTTTGCAGGCGCGCCATATCCAGCATGTTGTTCACCATCCCATGGAGGTGAAAGGATTGCGAACGCAGCGACGCCACCAGTTCCCTGCCTTCGTCCGACAAGCCGGGCTGCGTCAGCTGCAAGGTATCGGCCAGGCCACATAACACGGTCAACGGTGTACGGACATCATGGGAAATGGAAGACAGGATGGAGCTGCGCAAGCGTTCAGATTGAATACCCAGCTCGGCCTCCTGGGCAACAGCGACAAAGTGGAGTCTGTCCAGTGCAGTAGCCAGCAGGGACGACAACGTCTCCAGAAACAGGCGCCTGTCAGCCGCAAGCTCGCCCTTAACGTCGGGCAGATCGAGCACCAGTACGCCGCGCATCCGCGTTGCGCCTTGCAACGGCAGATAAGCGGTATGGCAGCCTGCCGCTGCGAACTCTTTACTGTACTGCCGCTCGCCGCTGGTATAACTGTGCTGAATCTGCAGCTGTTCCGGCAGCAAGCACGCCCAGGGGTTGCTGGAATCAGAGCATGCCAGACGTTCACGTTCATCCGGCAAATACAGGGCAATCCTTTGGGCAGCTACACTATTCGCAAGAAAGCCCTTCAGGATTTCATCGACCTGATCATTCGTCATGGCGCCGGCGAAGTTATGCGCACATTCGTACAGTATTCTGGTGCGCTGCTCTCGTTGCTGTGCTTTGACTACCTGTTGCTGAAGCTGGCTGGATAATTGGCTGATCAGCAATGCCACCAGCAACATGACCAGAAAGGTTACGAGGTACTGGCCATCGTGAACCGCGAAGGAAAGGCGCGGCTCGACAAACAGGAGGTCAAACAAGGCTACACTGAGGAACGCGGCAAGAACGCCGGGGCCTCGTCCCAGCCAGACTGCCGCTATGGCCACGGTCAACAGGAAGAGCATGACAATATTGGCCAGATCCAGCCAGCCGAGCAGGGGCAGGCAAAGAATGGCGCAGGTGACCACCAGCAGCATTGCAGCTATATACCGCAACGCGGGGTGCCCTGTAGTGCCTCGGAAAAGCTTCATGACGGCTCCGCTCAATCTGGTGGAGGAAAGCCCCGGTGATTGCAGCCGCTATTGTGACAAGCCCGACATAAAATTAGTGTAAAAAGGTAGGCCGATTATTTGGCATTTTTTTGAACAGACCTAGGCGACACGGTAGGTTCTCGGCGAACCGCAAACACCTACTCAGGCTGATTGGCAAACTTGCGAGTCTGGAGCCGAGAGTGCCGTGGTGACAAGTGAATCCCGCCACAACAATGCGTCGACTGCCATGCCGTAGTCACAGCGCTCGCCCTGCCACCGGGTCACACTGGTACTTGCGGTTACCGATGGTGCGAGGCGATGCAACTCAGCGGTAGACGATTCC
>CAYTDW010000105.1:0-7421 GCA_964436585.1 uncultured Halioglobus sp.
GTACAGGGCCACGCGATAGCCCAGTGACTCGAGCTGGGCGGCGGATTGCACCGGGCTGTTGCCGCCTTCCACCAGGTTGTGAACCAGCGGCACGCGCGCACTGAAGCGCCTGCCGATCTCGCGCATCTGCTCTATTGTGGCGGGCGCCTCGATGAACAGCGCGTCAGCGCCGGCTTCCAGGTAGCGCTCGGCGCGCTCCAGTGCCTCTTCGAACCCATTGACGCCCAGCGCATCCGTGCGGGCGATGATCACGGTAGCGGCATCCGCCCGGGCGTCCAGGGCGGCGCGGATTTTGCCCACCATCTCCCGGGTGGTGACGACGGCCTTGCCGGCCATATGGCCGCAGCGCTTGGGCGCAAGCTGGTCTTCCAGCTGCAGGGCGCTGGCCCCGACGCGTTCGAAATCGCGCACCGTGCGCTGCACGTTGAGGGCGTTGCCGAAACCCGTATCGATATCGACGATCAGCGGCAGCGCAACCCGGTCCCGCAGTATTGCCACGGTTTCAGCCACCTCGCCGGCGGTGACCAGGCCCATGTCGGGGCGGCCGAAGCGGGCGAAGGAGAGGCAGGCGCCGGAGAGGAAGGCGCACTCGAAACCCGCCTGCTCCACCAGCAGGGCGGTGAGGCCGTCGTAGACGCCCGGAACCTGCAGTGTGCTGGTGCGCTCCAGCAGCTGCCTGAGCAGGGCGCGGTGATCGCTGGGCATCGGTGTCGGCTCCTGCCTGCGGCTGATCAGGTCTTGTCGAGTTGCAGGTCCATCTGGTACTGGAAGCGGTCGGGGTGGTAGTACACCTGCAGGTGGTCCACCAGCTGCTCCCCGTTGCTGCGGGTCTCGAAGGACTGGCGGACCAGGCTCAGCAGCGGGGCGCCCAACTCGGTCTGCAGCTCGTTGGCGAGTTCCTCGGTGGCGGCCACCGCGCTGATGGTCTGGGTTACATGGGTAATTTTCAGGCCCTGCTTGCGGAAGATTTCGAGGCGCGGGGATTTCAGGAAATCCCGTTTGCTCACCGGCTTGGCCAGGCCGGCGGTCCAGCTCTCGTAGTAGCCGAACGGCAGGCCGTCCCGGGAGCGCACGCGCAGCAGGTGCAGCGCCTTGCCCTGCCCGGGCAGCGCCAGGGCCTCCCGTATGCTGCCCGGCGGCGCCTGCAGTTTGCAGTCGATGACCCGCACGTCTGAGTGCCGGGCCATGCTCTCGATTTCCTGCAACATCCCCATCAGCGGTGCCTGCACCGGCTTGGGACTGTACTGGTAGGTGACATGGGTGCCCTTGCCCCGGCGCCGCTGCACCAGGTTCTCCACGGCCAGCTCGTCCATGGCCCGCTTCGCCGTGATGCGCGAAACGCCGAATGCCTCCGCCAGCTGCTGCTCGGTGGGCATCTGCACAGCGTTGGCGATAGTGCCGTTCAGGATGGCATTTTTCAGCAGGCTGTAGAGGCGAAAATACAGTGGCGTTGGCGCATCCTGCTGCAGCGCCTGGAGCTGGCTCTCGCTGAAAATCTCGGCAATCGAACTCATATTCCCTGTCTCACCGCGCTAAAAGTCCTAATGATATATCAAGCTGCCTCTTGCGGGATGCTTTTTATCCATTCTGCCGTTGCCAGGCATCGAGGATCTCGCCGGCGCTGGCAGGCCACACCCCGCTGCGGCGGGTGATATAGGCCAGCGCCTGCTCCAGCTTGCCGATACGGTGCGGCTGTCCCAGCATCCAGGGGTGAACGTTCAGGGCCAGGATGCGACCGCCGCCGCTACTGCCGGCCTCCTGCAACAGGAAATCGCAGGCGTCGCTGACCTGTTCCAGCCAGGATTGCTCCGAGTGCAGGTTGTTCATGATGACGAAGCTGTCCTCCAGTTCGCTGGAGAGCGGCATCGCCACCAGCTCGCCCGCGTCGGTGCGGAAGACATAGGGCATATCGTCGTTCACCCAGTCGCAGAAGTACTTGACACCGTTGGCGGCCAGCAGATCAGGGGTATGCTGGCTCTCGTTGCGCGCCGGGCTCAACCAGCCGGTAACCGCCTGGCCGCTCAGCTCCCGCAACCGGCCCAGCGAGCGCTCGATCAGCGCCGCCTCCTGCTGCTGATCCATGCCGCCGTAGTGCAGGCTGTCCATATCCCAGCCGTGGCAGATGATTTCGTCGCCGCGCGCGAGGATGCGCTGCAGCAGGTAGGGCACGCGCTCCGCCAGCCGGGTGTTGATTGCAAAAGTGGGTTTGACGCCGTACTCGTCGAAGGCCCGCAGGAAGCGGTAGATGCCGACGCGGTTGCCGTAGTCCCGCAGGGAGAAGTGACGCAGGTCGGGGTAGGGCATGGTCATGCCGCCGGGCACGGCGAAGGGCTTGCCCTGCTGGTTCAGGGGAAAGAACTGCAGGCCGACATTGACCCACAGCGCCAGCTGCGCGCCGCCCGGCCACTGCACCGGGTTGCGCTGGGACAGCATGCTCCAGTCGTAGCGGTCGTGATCCATGCCGTAGCCGCGCCGCGGGTACTGCAGGTGGTCCTCGTCCAGCGCCATGCTCAGTGCCCCCCGCTTCTGGCCGCGATATCGGCGAGACTGGGCTGGTAGTGGCTATCCAGGTAGTAGCGGGCGATCTCGCGGCCGGTGGTCACCCACACATCGCTGTGCCCGGTGATGTATTCCAGCGCCTCCTCGAAGGCGCGCAGCCGGTGCGGGCAGCTGACCTGGTAGTTGTGGGTGGGGATGCACATCACGGTGCCGGAGACTTCGCCCTCCCGGTACAGTCGATCGAAATTATCCTTCAGCATCTGGCCGTAACGGCGCGGCTCGATCTTGTTGACCACGTAGGCGATGGTGTCGTTCATTTCCAGCGAATAGGGAAGCGAGGCGAAGGCCTTGCCGCTGCGAGTGCGGATCGGTGTGGGCTGGTCATCGTGGAACAGATCGCAGGTATAGAAGCCGGCCTCAGCGCCCGCCAGCTCGGTCCCCACCTCGGCGAACAGGTCCAGGGTGAGTTCGGAATGGGACAGGGCGGGCGCGAGGTAGCCCGCGCAGTGCTGGCCGGTGTGGCGGTGGATGCTCTGCATGGAGTCGAGGATCATCTCCCGCTCCTGTTGCGGGCTCATGCCATAGGTATAGCGGGTGTTGTAGATTCCGTGGCTGAAAAATTCCCAGCCGCGCTGCGCGCACTGCGCGATGATCTCCGGGTGGTGATCGCACAGGGCGGTGGAGAGGGAAATCGAGCCGCGTATACCGTACCTGTCCAGTACCGCCATCTGGCGCGCATGGCCCACCCGGTTGCCGTAGTCGCGGATGCTGTAGCCCGGCACGGCGGGGTAGGGCTGGGGCCAGGCCTTGCGCTGCGGGTTGGGCGGCGGGTCCAGTTCGTAAAACTCGATGTTGGGGGCCACCCAGAAGGCGAGGCGAGCCCCGCCCGGCCAGGTGATCCTGGGCCGGTTTTCGTAGGGCCAGTAATCGTAGAAGCCGGGATCCTCCTTCATGCCTGCCGATCCAGCCAGGATGTCACCTCGGCCACGGTCACCACGTCCGCGTACTTGAGTGCAAGGTCCGTCAGGTTGGCGAAGTGGTAGCTCTCGTGCTTGTCCGCCACGCACTCCTCGGGGACGATGGTGCGGTAGCCCCGGGACAGGCTGTCCACCGCGGTGGCGCGGATGCAGCCGGAGGTGGAGCCGCCGGTGAGAACGACCGTATCCACCCTGTGCCAGACCAGCAGCGACTGCAACTGGGTCTCGAAAAAGGCGGAAGGCATTTTCTTCAGGTAGATCACGTCCTTCACCCGGTCGATGTGCAGGCGCTCGTCGAATTCGCTGCGCTCGGAACCGAACTTGATGTTCTGCAGCGAATCCGGCGTGTCGGTGCGGGTGCCCCAGACGCCCGCGTCCTCGGCCGAGTCCATGTAGGCCACATGGGTCCATACCACGGGCCAGCGCAGCGCGCGGAATCTGGCCGCGAGCAGGTTGATGTAGTCCAGCTGGCGCGGGTCGGTTTCATAGGCGGTGGCGAACAGGTCGGTGCGGGTATAGGCCTTCTGCGGGTCGATATTGACCAGCACCGCCTTGCTGCCAAAACCGAAACGCTTGCGGGCGGGATTGTTCCTGACCTCCTGGTAGATCTCCCGGGCGGTTTTGTTACTGGTTTCCATGGGGGGCTCCAATCGCGTGTGGACGCTTGCCGATGGTTAAAAGATATATAATTATGTCATTATAGTATAGAGCCGCTTTGCAACCCCGGGAGACCTCGCCCTTGAAGCTGTACAACCTCGATCACTCGCCCTACGCCACCCGCGTGCGCATGCAGATTTTCAAGAAAGACCTGCCTGTCGCCATCGAGCCGCCGCCGGCGCCGGCGCGCACGCCGCAGTTCCTGGCGCGCTTCCCGCTGGGCAAGATACCGGTACTGGAACTGGACGACGGCAGCCAGTTGCCGGACTCCTGGGTCATCATGGAATACCTGGAGGACGTGATGCCCGCCGTCTCCCTGCGGCCGGAAGGCGCCAGGGCCAACGCGCATATGCAGTTGCTGGCGCGGTATGCCGATACCTGCCTGGGCCCGGCCGCACTGTTTCCGCTGTTTGCGCGGGTACAGACTCCCGGTGGCACCAGTGATGCCGCTGCTGCCCTCGCCCCGCTGGACGACGAACTGGCGCGCTTGCAGCGCCTGCTGGAAATGCTGCCGGATTTTCGCCAGCGCAGCCTGCACCTGGGGGATATCGCCCTGGCGCCGCATATGGACTATGTGCTGCTGCTGGCGCCGATGTTCGGCCGGGACGAGCCGCTGGGGCAATACCCGCTGGTGGCGAGTTGGTGGGAGTGGGTGACTGCCGACGCGGCGGTGGCCAGGGGCTCCGCCCAGATGCGCACCGCGGTGAAAGGCTTCTTCGGGAGCTGATGGCGCCTAGTCCGCCAGCGCCAGTGCCTCTACCGTGTCCCGGTTGAGTATCTCCACGGTGTGCGCCGAAAAGATATCGATCACGCCCTCGCGCTTGAGTTTGCCGAAGGCGCGACTCACCGTCTCGATGGTGAGGCCCAGGTAGTCGGCGATATCCTGGCGCGTCATCAGCAGTTCGAGGCGATCGGCCTGTTGGCTGGGCTGCCAGCTGGACAGCTGCTTGAGCAGGAAACACACGCGCTCGTGGGCTTTCTTCTGCCCCAGGGCAAACACCTGGTCCAGGGTGTGGGCGAGGATGTTGCCGCCGATACTGCGCACATTGTCCTTCAGCCGCGGCAGCTCGTCCTGCAGGGCGATGAAGGGTTTGAGCGGAATCTCGCGCACCAGGGACGGGGCGAGGGCGGAGACGGTGAACTCGTAGTGTTCCTTGTGGGTGATACCGATGAAATTGCCCGGGTGCATGAAGGCCATGACCTGGCGGCGCCCGGTGGAGGAGGAGCGCTCCATCATCAGCATGCCCTCCTCGAGCATATAGACCGAGCGCGCCGGCGTGTGCTGGTGAAACAGGTAGGTGCCGGTTTCCAGCCGCCGGCGCGAGACCAGGGCGTCCAGGCGCGACTGCTCAGTGGCGGACAGGCCGGTGTAAATGGTCACCCGGGGGTCTGCGTTGTCGTTTCGCTGGGGACTCAATGCCGTTACTCATGCGTCAAATGCAGGAGCATGGTAATGATAATGGGCTTGGGAGACCAGCCCCGGTTCCCCCTGGCGGGCGCTGCGGGTGAGCGCGCTCAGTCGATATAGTTGGCGGCCAGCACGTTTTCACCGGGCTCAAAACGCAATACACCGAAACTGGTGTACTGTTCCTTCTGTGACCTGAGGAACTGCCAGACGCAGACCATGGTGTAGTCCTCATCCACCACCGTTTCCCGCGACCACATCTTGCAGGCCTGGCCGAACACGTGGCGAATGGCGTAGAGGTAACGACCGTAGGATTTGCCGTTGCCGTGCAGGTCCGGGCCGTGGAACTGGTGGCTGCCGCCGTTGCGGGTGCGCAACGCGGTCCAGCGGGCGTTGATGACACCCTCGATTTCGATGGTCTGCTCGGAGTGCAGCAGGTTGATAGGGCGGTGCCGCACGGTGACACTGTTGCTGCCCACCAGTTCCTGGCGGTCGTTATAGACCTCGAACTCGCCGCGAAATACACCCTCGTGTTTTACCGGCAGGTTGAAGGGTTTCTTGCCGTCGATCTTTTCCTTCTCGATGAACTCCGCCACCCGTTTCTGTGTCGCCGGGTTGCTGGCGTGGTCCTGGGTGACCACGTACAGGCCGTTGAACACCCCCACCAGGGTATCCGCCTCGAACAGCTGGGAGGAGTACACCTGCAGCCCGAGTTCCGGCACCACGTGGTTCACCGTGCGCAGGTTCACGTTCCAGCCCGGCGAGTAGTAGTTGGAGTCCACCAGCAGGCCGTAGGGGCGGCCCGATCCGATGAAATCCGGCCCGGTGTAGATCCGGTCCTGGTCCGAATCGATGACCCCGAATTCCATGCGGGAACCGATCTCGAAGCGGTCCATCAGCGGCCCGGTGGCGTCGAAGCGGGTGTCCATCCAGTAGGTGGTGCGACCGTCCCTGAACTCGCTGGCGCGGCTCACCTTGTTGGTGCCCACGTGGGTGCCGTCGTGCTCGAACAGGGAAGGGCAGCCGTGCCACTCGCCGCTGATGGCCAGTTGCCAGTTGCTCGGTGCTTTTGTCTCAGCCATGTTCGGATTCCCTGCTGCGCCCTATTCCAGTCGTTTATGGTCCACGGATACCAGGCCGGGGTCTTTGCGTTTTGTCAAATCCCGGTAGCGCTCCGGCACAGTATTCAGCTGCGGCAGTAATACATGTGCAAGCGCCAGTTGCGGGCTAACAATCACTTGACGCTGGCAAGCCATTTGCTAAGTTGGAGGGCCTGTCAGGCAACCCAGCCTGCCACCGAAGCTACCCGGGCCAACATGCTGCAGAACTTCTTTGCCGAACTCAAACGCCGCAAGGTGCTGCGTGTTGTCGGGGCCTATGCGGTGGTCAGCTGGGGCATACTGCAGGTGGCTGACCGGTTGTTCTCGGCGTTGATGCTACCGCAGTGGACGGTGACATTCGTCGCAGTGTTGCTGTTGATCGGGCTGCCCATTACAGCTGTCATTACCTGGGCTTTCGAGCATACTCCGGAGGGTATCAGTCGTACCGCCGCCGCCAGCGAGGACACCCCGCTGCCGTCTCCCAACTGGATCGAGTTCGCCCTGCTGCTGGCCCTCATTGCCGCGGTCGCGATCTCGCTGCTGCAAATGTACCGGAGCCCGGAAGTCAGCCCCGCCCTGACCGCCGCGCCGACGAACACTGCCGCACCGGCCAGCAGCGCGGACAACACGATTGCAGTACTGCCTTTTACCAGTTTCAGCGACAACCCCGACAGCAATTATTTTGCCGACGGTCTCACCGAGGAACTGATCAATGAGCTGGCCAATATCGAGGACCTCAAGGTCTCGGGCAGGACCTCGTCGTTTTATTTAAAGGAACGCAAT
>CAYTDW010000106.1:0-7376 GCA_964436585.1 uncultured Halioglobus sp.
CTCGGCGCCGCTTGCCGAGCGCGCTTACTACTACAAGCAGGCGCTCAGCCTGATTCTCTCTGTGCGCCGCCCCAGTTACTACCTCGGCCGCGACACCACCGCACTGGCAAAGCTCACCGACAGTTACCTCCGGCGCATGGCGAGCGAGGGTGTCATCCCGCAGGATCTCGCCCAGGCTGCGCTGGCGACACCGCTCACCCTGCGCGAGCGCCCAAAGTCCTCGTCGGTTATCGATTTCACCGGCCAGAAGGGTGTGAATCTCGCCCGCACCCGCCTGCTGTCCCTGCTCGACGTGGGCAGTCTCTACGAACTCGATCGCTTTGACCTCACAGCGCAAACCACCCTGGATGCCAGGGTGCAGCTTGCCGTAACGGAGTTCCTGCGCTCCCTGGCGAGGCCCGAGCGTATCGAGGAACTCGGGCTGACCGGCGCCCGGCTGCTGCGGGCCAATGATCCGGCCAAGGTGATCTACAGCCTGACGCTGTACGAGCGCGGCGAGGGCTTCAACCGGCTGCGAATCAACGCCGACAATCTCGACCAGCCGCTGGATATCAATACCGGGGCAAAGCTCGATCTGGGTTCCACCGCCAAACTGCGCACACTCATCAGCTGGCTCGAGCTGATCAGCGCGGCGCACGCCAGCTACAGCGCGCTGCCCGCCGCCGAGCTGGCGCGGCTGCAACTGCACCGGCGCGACCGGCTGGGCAGCTGGGTGGTCGAGCACCTGCGCGCCAATCCCGGCGCGAGCCTGGAATCGACCCTGGCCGCGGCGATGCAGCGAAAATATTCCGCCGCCACGGGGCAAAGCTTTTACACGGGGGGCGGCGTCCACACCTTCGCCAATTTCGAGAAGCGGGACAACAACAGCATATTGACCGTGGCCGAGGCCATGCGGCGCTCGGTTAACCTGGTCTTCATCCGCATGATGCGCGAGATCATCGATCACTTCATGTACCGCGCGCCCTCGACCACCGCGCGCCTGCTGGAGAATGCCGACGACCCGGCGCGCGAGGACTACCTGCGCCGCTTCGCCGATCGCGAGGGCAGTGTTTTCCTGCGCCGCTTCTACCGCAAATATCACGGCAAAACCCGCGACGAAGCCCTCGCGGCGCTGCTCGATGGCGTCAGGGTCTCGCCGCGCGCGGTGGTCATCGCGCTGCGTTCGGCCTGGCCCGGGATGCAGGCACAGGAGCTGGCTCCCTGGATGGCGCGCTACGTGCCGCAGGAGAGCTACACGGCGGCGGAACTGGAAGAGGTGTTCAATCGCTACCCGCCCGAGAAGTTCAATCTCAACGATCGCGGCTACCTGGCGCGGGTGCACCCGCTGGAGCTGTGGCTGATCGAATACCTGCAGCGACAGCCCGGGGCCAGCATGGACGAGGCCCTGGCGGCATCGGCAGAGGCGCGCCAGGAAGTCTATCGCTGGCTGATGAAAACCAGCCGCAGGCACGCCCAGGACAAGCGCATCCTCGACCTGCTGGAGATCGAGGCGTTCCAGCAACTGCACGAACAATGGCGGCGCCTGGGTTATCCCTTCGCCTCGCTGACCCCCTCCCTGGCGACCGCGATTGGCAGCGCCGGTGACCGGCCCGCCGCGCTCGCGGAACTGATGGGTATCGTCGTCAACGGCGGCCTGCGCTATCCCTCCTTCCTGCTCGAGGGGCTGCATTTCGCGGCGGGCACGCCCTACGAAACCCAGTTCAGCGCAGTGCCGGTGGCAGGCCAGCGCGCGCTGGCCCCGGAAGTAGCGGCCGAAGCGCGCCGGGCGCTGATCGATGTGGCTGAGAATGGCACCGCCCGCGCACTGCAGAATTTCGTGACCCGCCCCGACGGCACCCGCCACCTGGTCGGCGGCAAGACCGGCACCGGTGATCACCGCTTCGAGGTCTACGCCTCGCCAGGCCGCCTGATCTCCTCCCGGGTGGTCAATCGCGTCGCGACCTTTGTCTTCATGATCGACGACCGCTTCTACGGCACCATCACCGCCTTCGTGCCCGGCGAGCAGGCGGCGCAATACGAGTTCACCAGCGGGCTGCCGGTGCGACTGCTGGGGGCGCTGATGCCGACGCTGGCGCCGCTGCTTAACGACCTCCCGGATTGAGGGCCCCCGGGTGCGGCACTGCAAATAGCGCGCGGTGCCACCGGGCAAGAATCGAACTATACTGATCGTCCCCCGCAACGATACCTGGTGATGCCGCCGCCGTGAGCCCCGACCTTGCCCGCTACCACCGCCAGATGTTGCTGCCCGGCTTTGGCGAGGCGGGCCAGCGTCGCTTGCTGGGTTCGACCGCCCTGCTGCTGGGCTGCGGCGCACTGGGCAGCGTTGCCGCGGATCTGCTGGCCCGCGCCGGGGTGGGGCACCTGGTGATTGTCGATCGCGACGTGGTGGAACTCACCAACCTGCAGCGGCAGGTCCTGTTCGATGAGGCCGACGCCAGGCGCTCACTGCCCAAAGCCGTGGCGGCCCAGCGCAGGCTTGCGACCGTGAACTCGCAGGTGCGGGTAACTGCCATCGTCGACGACATCAACCACACCAACATCGCCCGCTACGCCGCCGGCGCGGATATCCTCGTGGACGGCCTGGACAATATCGAAACGCGCTACCTGGCCAATGACCTCGCGGTGCGCAACGGCCTGCCCTATATCTACGGTGCCGCGGTGGGGTCCACCGGCATGGCCTTCCCGGTCCTGCCGCACACGGGCCTGGCTACTCCCTGGGAGACCGCGCCCGGCGGCAGCCTGGCGACACCCTGCCTGCGCTGCCTGTTCGCGCAGGCGCCGGCCCCGGGTACCACCCCCACCTGCGATACCATCGGCGTGGTGAGCGCCGCCGTGGGCATCGTCGCCAACTTCCAGGTAGCCGAAACCCTCAAGGTACTTACCGGCAACCTCGACCGCGTCAGCAGAACTTTGTTACATCTGGACCTGTGGGAGAACGAGCTGCTGCAGTTCAAGGTGGGCGCCGCCCGTGAGGGCAGCGCTTGCCCCTGCTGCAAACTGCGCCACTTCGAGTACCTGGAGGGCCAGGCGGGTTCCAGTGCCACTACCCTGTGCGGCCGGGATGCGGTACAGCTGCGCCAGCGGCAGGAGGGACAGGGTGTGGACCTCGACGCCATTGCCGGTCGGCTGCGCGCCTACGGACCGGTCGATGCCAGCGAATTCATGCTCCGTGCGCACATAGTGGATGGCGCGCACAACTACGAGATCAGCCTGTTCCCGAACGGTCGGGCGATTATCAAGGGCACCGGCGAGGCCGCGGTGGCGCGCGGCATTTACGCCAAATATGTGGGCACCTAGCGGCGGTGGCTCCCGCCTGGAAACGCAAGGAGACAGTTCGTGACAACGATCCGTATTCTCGTCGGCACCCGCAAGGGCGCTTTCATCCTGACCTCCGATGCCGGGCGCAAGCAGTGGACCGTGGACGGGCCACTGTTCGCGGGCTGGGAAATCTACCACATGAAAGGATCGCCGGTGAATCCGGACCGGATTTTCGCCTCCCAGACCTCGAGCTGGTTCGGCCAGATCATCCAGCGATCCGACGACGGCGGCAGGACCTGGGCCCAACCGGGGTCGCCTGGCGCTACCGCCACGCCCGCCGCCGGTGCGCCGCCCCAGGGTGAAAGCAACCTGTTCGCGTTCGATACTTCCGCGGCAAGCGGCAGGCCGCTCACCACCCACCAGTGGTACGACGGCAGCCAGCACCCCTGGGAGTTCGCCCGTGTCTGGCACCTCGAGCCCTCCCTCGACGACCCGGATACCTGCTACGCGGGGGTGGAGGATGCCGCACTGTTCAGGACCACCAACGGCGGCGCGAGCTGGCACGAGCTGTCCGGGCTGCGGGGTCACGCCACCGGCCCCCAGTGGATGCCCGGCGCCGGTGGCATGTGCCTGCATACCATCCTGCTGGACCCGCTGAAACCGCAGCGCATCTTCTGCGCCATCTCCGCCGCCGGCAGCTTCCGCTCCGACGACGGCGGCCAGACCTGGAAAGCCATCAACCAGGGCCTGCACTCGGAGCATATCCCCGACCCGACGGCCGAGACCGGGCACTGCGTGCACCGGATCGCAATGCACCCATCCAACCCGAACACGCTGTTCATGCAGAAGCACTGGGACGTGATGCGCAGCGACGACGGCGGCGACTCCTGGCGCGAGGTCAGTGGCAACCTGCCGAGCGACTTTGGCTTCCCGATCGCCGTGCACGCGCATGAACCGGACACCATCTATGTCATACCGATCCTGAGTGACTCGCTGCACTATCCGCCGGAGGGCAAATTGCGGGTCTATCGCAGTCGCTCGGGTGGCGAGCAGTGGGAGGCCCTGACCCGGGGGCTGCCACAGGAGCACTGCTACGTAAACGTGCTGCGGGACGCGATGGCCGTGGACAGCGCGGACCCCTGTGGCATTTATTTTGGCACCACCGGGGGCCAGGTCTACGTCTCCAACGACAGCGGCGACAGCTGGGAGGCTGTCGTGCGCGACCTGCCGGCCGTGCTGTCGGTGGAAGTGCAGACCATCCCGTGATCAGGATCGCGCTGCCGTTTCACCTGCAGACACTGGCCGATTGCGGGCGCGAGGTGACCGTAACGGTCGATGGCGCCGTCACCCTGCACGCCGTGCTGGATGCCCTGGAGGCCCGCTACCCGATGCTGCGGGGCACCATTCGCGAGCACATCACGCTGCGCCACCGGCCACGCGTCCGGTTTTTCGCCAGCACCGACGATGTGACCCACGCACCGCCCGACGCGGCCCTGCCCGCCTCGATAGCGGCGGGCGACGAGCCGCTGCGCATAGTAGGCGCTGTCTCAGGCGGGTAAGTGCGCGCCGGGCACGCGCAATCCGATTGCTCTTTGGGAGGGACAGGACGTGGCCGACTTTCGCGAGGAGACTGACAGCATGGGTAAGGTGCTGGTTCCCGCTGACAAGCTGTGGGGCGCGCAAACCCAGCGCTCGCTGGAACATTTCAATATCGGCACCGAGCTGATGCCGCGGCAAATGATCACGGCCTACGCCATTCTCAAAAAGGCGGCGGCCATTGCCAACCACAGGGGCGGGCAGCTGGCCGACGAACCCTTCCGGCTGCTGGTACAGTGCTGTGACGAAATTCTCGCGGGCCGGCATGGCGACATGTTCCCCCTGCACGTGTGGATGACGGGCAGCGGCACGCAGTTCAATATGAATGTCAACGAGGTGATCTCCAACCGCTGCTGCCAGCTGGCAGGCACGCCCCTGGCCAGCAAGATTCCGGTTCACCCCAATGACCATGCCAACATGGCGCAGTCGTCCAACGACACCTTCCCGTCGGCGATGAATATCGCCGCTGCGGTTACCCTCAAGAACCGCCTGCTGCCCGCAATCCGGGAGCTGCATGACGCCATCGCCGCCAGGGCCCTGGACTGGCAGGACATCATCAAGATCGGCCGCACCCATATGCAGGATGCCACGCCGCTGACGCTGGGCCAGGAATGGTCGGGCTACGCGGCGATGCTGGCGGATAATCTCGCACGGATCGATGCCGCGTTGTGCGGTGTATACCAGCTGGCGCTCGGTGGTACCGCGGTGGGCACCGGCATCAATGCGCCGCCCGGTTTTGCCGAGGCCGCCACCGCGGAAATCGCCGCACTCACCGGCCTGCCCTTTGTCAGCGCGGCCAATAAATTCGCCGTCCAGGGTGCCCACGATGCGCTGGTGCAGCTGTCCGGCACCCTGCGCACGCTGGCCGGGTCGCTCTACAAGATAGCCAACGATATCCGCCTGCTGTCCTGCGGTCCGCGGGCCGGCTTCGCGGAACTGGTGATCCCGGAGAATGAACCTGGCTCCTCCATCATGCCGGGCAAGGTCAACCCGAGCCAGGCCGAGGCGCTGACCATGATCGCCGTACAGGTGATGGCCAACGACGTGGCCGTGGGCTTCGGCGGCGCCGGCGGTTACCTGGAGATGAACGTGTATAAACCGCTGATGATCTACAACCTCATGCAATCCATCACCCTCATCACCGACGGCTGCACCAACTTTCGCCGATACCTGATCGAGGGGACGCGTCCCAACCGGAAAAAAATCGCCGAGTACGTCGACCGTTCGCTGATGCTGGTGACAGCACTCGCACCGGTTATCGGCTATGACAGGGCAGCGCAAATCGCCCACCACGCGGCAACACGGGACCTGACGCTGAAAGCCGCCGCCCTCGACCTGGGCTACGTCACAGCCGAGGAATTCGACCGCATCGTGGACCCGAAGAAGATGGTGAACCCGGGCCCTGCGGCCTAAAGCTGGTCCATTATGCGCCGGGCGGCGGAATACGCGGTGATCTCGCAGCTCTCCACCTGTTGCTCCAGCAGTGGCAGCATCTGCTTCACCGCCGGGTTCTGCTTCAGCCGCAGCAGCAACATCTCGTTCACCAGCTGGTGCATCCAGTCGCGGTTCTGGCGCGCGCGCTTGGCGCCAAATACAGCCTGCTGCCGCGCCTGAACCTCGTAATCCACCACCATGCCCCACACCGCGTCGATATTCACCGACTTGAGGGCCGAGCAGGTCATGACCCTGGGTGTCCAGAAACTGGTGTGGCGCAGCAGGTTCATGGCGCTTGTGTAATGGGTTTTACTCAACTTCGCCAGGTTCTCGCTCTCGCCGTCGGCCTTGTTGATCACCAGCGCATCCGCCAGTTCCAGGATACCCTTCTTGATGCCCTGCAATTCATCGCCGCCGCCGGGCAGCATCAGCACCATGAAAAAATCCACCATCCCCGCGACCTGGTATTCGCTCTGGCCGACACCCACCGTCTCCACCAGGATTACGTCGTAGCCGGCGGCTTCGCACAGCAACATGGTCTCGCGGGTTTTTTGCGCAACGCCCCCGAGATTCCCTGCTGCGGGCGAGGGCCGGATAAATGCCTCGTCCCGCCGGGACAGCTCTTCCATCCGGGTCTTGTCTCCCAGAATGGAGCCGCCGGCAATCGGCGAACTGGGGTCCACCGCCAGCACCGCGACCCGTTTGCCCAGGGATATGAGGTACAGCCCGAAGGCCTCGATAAAGGTGGACTTACCCACCCCCGGCACGCCGCTGATCCCGATGCGGATGCTGTTGCCACTGTGCGGCAGCACCTGCTCCAGCACGACCTGGGCCTGCTCCCGGTGCGACTCCAGCTTGCTCTCCACCAGGGTGATCGCCTTGGCGAGCGCACGGCGGTTGCCGTCGAGGAGTGCCTGTAGGTTGAATGTCGTCATTGGGGTGGGATTATACCGATTGGGTTGGTTATCGTTTTTGTTTTTTTCTTTGGAACCGCACCTCGGGGAAGGAGTTTGCTTTGGCGGAAACGCCAAAAAGCGCACATCCATGTGCAGGCTCGGCGGCCGCCGTCCATGGCGGCCGACGTTCCG
>CAYTDW010000107.1:0-7370 GCA_964436585.1 uncultured Halioglobus sp.
ACTCGGCGCCGATGGGCAGATGCATGACCAGCGGCACCGCACCCAGCCGCTCGCTGTCGGGCCCCACCATGAAGCCCGGGGTGTCGGTCAGAGACAACACCGGCAGGCGCAGGGAATTACAAATACGGAGGAAACGGGCTGCTTTTTCCGCCGATTGTGAATCCACCGCACCGCCCAACTGCTGGCAGTCATTGGCTATCAGGGCCACCGGCCTGCCCTCGAGGCGGATAAAGCCAGTGATGATGCCGCGGCCAAAAATGCGCTGCAATTCGAGGAAGGAGCCGGTATCGGCAATCGTCTCGATCACCCGTCGCACCGGGTAGGCCCAGCGCCGGTCCGGGGGAATAATGTCCCGCAGGGTGTCCTGCCCGGCGGCCTGCCAGTCCTGCACCGGCCCCTGGAAATAGGACAGCAGCTGCCGGGCGAGGGCGGTGGCATGGGCCTCGTCCTGCGCGACGATATCGACCACGCCGTTTTTCTCCTGCACCTCGATCGGGCCGATATCAGTTGGGTCGAATTTACCCAGGCCGCCGCCCTCGATCATGGCCGGCCCCGCCATCCCGATCCAGGAGCTGCGGGTAGCTATGGTGAAATCGGCGCAGCCGAACAGGGCGGCGTTGCCGGCAAAACAATAGCCGTTGTTGACGGCGATGCGCGGCACCTTGCCGCTGAGGCCTGCCCAGGTGCTGAAAGAGCGGACATTGAGGCCGGCGATCTGGGTCAGCACGTCGGTATCCCCCGGACGGCCGCCGCCGCCCTCGGTATACATCACCAGCGGCAGGGAGTGTTCCGCTGCCAGCTCGCACAGGCGATCGAGCTTCTTGTGATGAAAAAAGCCCTGGGTACCCGCCAGCACGGAATAGTCGTTGACGATCACCCCCGCCCTGCCCCGCCCGGCGCCAACCTGGCCGGCATTGATGGTGCAGGTCCCGGTGATGATGCCGTCCCCGGCGGTACTTGACTGCAGTTCCCCGTAGTCGCGGCGACTGCGCTGGGCCGCCACCGCAAGCTGGCCGTATTCGAGGAAGGAGCCCGGGTCGACCAGGTCCTCCAGATTCTCGCGGGCGGTGCGATAGCCCCTGCCATGCCGTTTGGCCCGGGCTTGCTGCCTGTGTCCGTCGAGGGTGAGGGCCAGGCGCTCCTGCCACGCCACCAGCTCGGGCCGGTTGTTGTCGTCCATCGCTCACTCCTGGGCTGTCGGGCAGCACTCGTCATCGCCAACGCGGCGCATCGGGGTGGGGCGCAAGGGCCGGGAGCTGCCTGCTAGCGGCCCTGCCAGCGCGGCGGCCGTTTCTCCATGAATGCCGCGATGCCTTCCGCCGCGTCAGCGCTGGTTACGCAAAGATGCTGCAGCCTGGCTTCAATGGAAATGGTTTCGCCCACGGAAGCCTCGGTGGCGGCGTTGAGGCTCTGCTTGGCATAGCGCAGGGCAAGCGGGGACTTGGCGGCGAGCTCCCGGGCCCAGGCCCGCGTGTGCGCCATCAGCTCGGCCGCGGGCACCACGCGATTGCACAGGCCCCAGTCCAGGCATTTCTGCGCCCGTACCTTCTCACCGGACACGATCACCTCATAAGCCCGCTGCCGGCCGAGCGTGCGCACCAGGTGCCAGGTGGCGCCGCCGTCGGGAACCAGGCCGATAGCGGCGAAAGCCTGGTATAGATAGGCGTCGTCCGCCATCACGCTGAGGTCGCAGTTCATGGCGAAGGCGCTGCCGATCCCGGCGGCGGCGCCGTTGACCGCGGCAATCCAGGGCTTGGGCGCACTGTTCATCTCCAGCAGGATGGGCTTGTACTCGCCGTTGAGCTGGTCTTCCACCCGGAACGTTGCGGCATTCTCCGCGGTCTCGGCCAGGTCCGCCCCGGCGCAGAAGGCGCGGCCCGCACCGGTCAGTATCACCACCCGCACAGCGGGATCTTCGTTTACCTCACGCACGGCCAGGCGCAACTCGCGGCGCAGTTGCGCATCGAACGCATTCAGGCTCGCGGGACGGTTGAGGGAGACGACGGCCACGCCGTCATCGAGTTCCACCTGCACTGTGTTGTAGTCAGTCACGATTGGCTCCGGCTTGTTGTGGCGCTCAGGCAATGGCGCCCTTGTGTTTCAATTCGCTTATTTCGCGCTCCCCGAAGCCCATCGCCGCCAGCACCGCGTCGGTGTCCTGTCCAGGGTTGGGCCCTGCGTGGCGCACCTTTGATGGCGTGCGGCTGAACCGCGGCGCCGGCGCCGGCTGGGTGATACCATCGACCTCGATATAGGTGTTGCGAGCCACGTTGGCCGGGTGCGCCGGTGCATCCATGAACGACAGGACCGGGGCGAAACAGACATCGGTGCCCTCCATGATCGCACACCACTGGGCCTGGGATTTCTGCAGGAAAACCGCTGCCAGCCGCTCCTTCATCAGCGGCCACCTGGCGGCGTTGTTCTGGTCGCCGAACTCCTCCTCGGACAGGCCCGCGTGATGTTTCAGCAGCGCATAGAACTGCGGTTCTATCGAACCAATGGAGATGTACTGCCCGTCAGCGCATTCGTAGGTATCGTAATAGTGCGCGCCGCCGTCGAGCATATTGGACTCGCGTTGGGTCGCATCCCACAGGCCCATGGCCTGGAAGCCGTGGAACATCCACATCAACTGGGCGGCACCATCCACCATGGCGACATCGATCACCTGGCCCTTGCCGGAGTTGCTCGTCTCCAGCAACGCCGCCAGCACACCCGTGACCAGCAGCATGCCGCCACCGCCCATGTCACCCACCAGGTTCAGGGGCGGCACCGGCTTCTGGCCCTTGCGCCCCATGGCGTAGAGTGCGCCGGTGATCGAAATGTAGTTGATGTCGTGCCCCGCAGCCTGGGCCAGGGGTCCGTCCTGGCCCCAGCCGGTCATGCGAGCGAAAACCAGTTTGGGGTTGCGCGCAAGACAGGCATCGGGCCCGATCCCGAGTTTTTCGCACACGCCGGGCCGGAACGGATCGATGAGCACATCGGCATTCTCCACCATGCGCAGCAGGGTCTCGATACCGGCGGGGTCCTTGAGGTTCAGCACCACGGACTTCTTGCCGCGCGCGCTGACATCCTTCATTACCAGGTGACTGGCGCCGGAAGCCCGGTCGATGCGAATCACCTCCGCGCCCATATCAGCCAGCATCATGCCGCCCATGGGTGCGGGCCCGATGCCCGCCAGCTCGATAACGGTGTAGCCGTTCAATGGGCCCATACTCGTCTCCCTGTCAACGCGGCTGCATACGGATGGCACCGTCCAGGCGGATGCTTTCCCCGTTCAGGTAATCGTTCTCCGCGATAAAGACCGACAGGTGGGCGATCTCTTTCGGCTGACCCAGGCGGGGTGGGTAACAGACGCTGGCCTCAAGTGATTTGTACGAAGCCTCCGGCAACAGCTCAAACAATGGAGTGTGGATCAGACCGGGCACGATGGTGTTGACCCGGATGCCGTAGCTGGCCAGATCGCGGGCCATCGGCAGGGTCATGCCGATCACACCACCCTTGCTGGCGGAATAGGCCACCTGGCCCACCTGGCCCTCGTAGGCCGCTACCGACGCGGTATTGATAATCACGCCGCGACCGCCGTCACTGTTGAAGGGCTGGTTTTTTGCCATCTGCTCCGCGGCAAAGCGGGACACGTTGAAAGTCCCCACCAGGTTGACATTGATGACCAGCATGTACAGGTCCATGGGGAACACGCCGTTCTTGCCATAGGTCTTGCAGGCATTGCCGATCCCGGCGAAGTTATTGCAGATATGCAGCGCCCCGAACTTCTCGACCACACCCTCTACCGCCGCCTTGACCGAGGCCTCGTCGGCAACATTGACCTTCCAGAATGCGACCTTATCGGCGCCGAGTTCAGCAATCACTTCATTGGCGTTGGCCTCATTCATGTCGAAGATAGCCACCTTCACGCCCTTGGCCACATAGGCTTCGACGGTGCCGCGGCCGAGACCCGATGCGCCACCGGTGACAATTGCTACTTTTCCTGCAAGATCCATCATCGTGCTCCTGTTTTCAGCTGGTTAATCAGTTCGAGTGCTGGGCGACACTGGGTTTTCACCCATGCACTCCCGGCCGCTCATGTTTGGTTTGACCCCGGCGCTGCCCGTGTGGCGTGTGGTTATCCTGGCGTCGGTATACTGCCTGCTTATGCGCTATTCGTCCACACGGCCCGGCTGTGGCACAATCGCGGCGCCGGCGGCTTTGCGCGACCCCGGAGTATGGGCACGGCCCGGCACCTTGGCAATGACCCGCTCCGACAGGAAAATTGACGTAAAATGACAGCCCAAATCGTGGCTGCACCAGGGAGGCAAATGGAATCGATTGTGCCCGGCAACGGGGCGTTCATGCTCTTTGGCCTGATATTTGCGATTACCTGCGCCCAGATGCTGGTCGTCTACGTGCTCGCCGATTCCAGCAAACCACCCGCAGGCCTCGGGCTCTACACCGTGTACTTCATGGCATCGCTGCTGGGCTGGATTGCGCTTACCCTGGAGCAGAATGCCGACCTGCAGATGGCGGTCAATATCCCGTCGATGATGCTCATCCTCACCAGTTATATCCTGTTCATGGCCGCGGGCCAGCGGGCGGGCTTTGCCCGGGGTCGGGTAGTGCTGGGGGTGATCTGCCTGGTCGCCTGCCTGTGCGAATTCTTCCTGCCGCGGGGCCGGATGTTCCTGGTCCAGGGCTCTGTGGTGACTGTGTTCTTCGCGGCCACCGGCCTGATTTGTAGCTGGCGCAGCGTGCGCCAGCGCAACGCGGGTGACGCCATTATCGCCTGCTCGGCCCTGATGATGACCCTGGGTATGCCGGTCGCCATGTACTATTCCGCCGCCGCCGGAGCCCCGGCCCGGGGCGAGGCGATTGCCCTGGGCGTCTACAGCGTGGCGTATGCGCTGGTCGCGATCGGTTTCCTGGCCAGCGTGCTCATCGAGTACCAGCAGCATCTCTCCAGCCTCGCAACCCTGGACCCGCTCACCCGACTGCTCAATCGTCGCGGGCTGGAAGAGGCGCTCCTGGTCAGCATGGCCCAGGCAGCCCGGCGCGGCTCACCCACCTCGGCCATCATGGTGGATATTGATCACTTCAAACAGGTCAATGACAGTTTCGGCCAGGAAACAGGCGACCAGCTGCTGCGCCAGGTGGCGGAAATTCTCACCCGCCTGAGCCGTTCCAGCGACGTGGTCGCCCGCACCGGCGGCGAGGAATTCCTGCTGGTGTTACCCGAGACTGAACTGGATGCCGCCCGTCTGCTCGCGGAACGGATTCGAACGGCGATAGGCGAGCGCCCCCTGGTGATTGATTCCCAGCGTATCGGCGTTACCGCGAGCCTGGGTGTGGCCTGCATCGTCGGGCAGCTGAACCTCGATGACCTGTCGCTGGAGGCAAACCGCGCGATGTACCTGGCCAAGCGCGGCGGCCGCAACCGGGTAGCGTCCGTCGAGCACAAGCCGGTTCACCTGACCAGCGCGCTGCGTTAGGGGGTCCAGGCTTGCGCAGTCCATCCATTTCCGTTCGCTTCGCCCGGGCCGTCGTGGAGCGAACAGTGGACCGGGGGCTGGACCCTGTCCCGCTGCTGCTGAAGAATCGCATTTCACCGCGACTGCTGTTCGAGGATGACGCCCGGATCTCGGCGGAGCGATTCGCCGACCTGCAGGTGAGTACGATGCTCGCCCTGCAGGATGAGTCGCTGGGCTATGCCTCCCGGCGCATGCCCATAGGCAGCTGGTCGATGATGTGCCACGCGGTCATCGGCAGCGCAACCCTGGGACAGGCCCTGAGCCGCTATTGCCGGTTCTACCAGTTGTTCGACTTCGGGCTTGACCCGGTGCTGGAAAGCGACGGGGACACGACCCGGATTTATTTGCATGAAGTCGACCCGAGGGGCGCCGGCGGCGGCTATTACACCGAGCTTTTCCTGTGTAACTCCCATCGCTTCTGCAATTGGCTGGTACAGGAGCAGCTGCCCCTGCTGGCGGCCACTCTCAGGCACCCGCCGGCCGCCCGCAAGGAGGAATACCGGCAGGTATTCCTGGGCAACCCGGTGCTGTTTGACCAACCGACCGCCTCCCTGGTCCTGAGTTCTTCCCTGCTTGACCGGCCGCTGCGGCAGAACGAAACTTCCCTGCGCCACTTCCTCAGGCACCCGGCACTGTTAATGCTTACCCAGCAGTTTGCCAACGACAGCTGGACCGCCAGGGTAAGGGATACTCTGCGGCACAATATGGACAATTTGCCGGAGCTGGGTGCGGTGGCCGCACGGCTCGGCGTCCACCCCCAGACCCTGCGCAGGCGTCTCGCGGCGGAGGGCACCAGTTACAAGGAACTCAAGGGCGGACTGCGCCGCGATACCGCGCTGCATTTCCTCGGCAAGCAGGGCCTGAGTATCGAGGAAATTGCAGGCAGGGCGGGATTTTCCGAGTCCAGCGCTTTCATCAGGGCGTTCAAGGGCTGGACCGGCGTCACGCCCTACTGTTACCGCAAGGGGTTGTAAGATGTTGAAAAGAGTATTGCGCATCGTGGCAATAGCCTGCATCGGCTACCTGCTGCTCGTCTTGCTGGTTGTTACCCCGGCCCTGAATCTGGCGCCAGCGTGGCTGGTCAAAAAATACCTGGGCCGGGAATTCCACAGCGAAGTCATTTGGTTCAATCCGTTCACCCTCAGCCTCGAATTGCGCAGGACCGAGCTGCCCGAGCTCGACGGCACACCGTTCGTGACCCTGGATGGAGCCACCGTCGACCTGTCGCTGGAGAGCCTCTGGAGCGGGGCCATAGTGTTCGACGAAGTGAGCATCAGGCAGCTTTACATCCACATGATTGAACAGCCGGATGGCAACTTCAATTTTTCTGACATGATACCCCCGGCAGAAGCCGAGCCCCCCGCGGCCGAATCCACCGGCATTCCCGCCATCACCATCAACCAGCTGAAACTCGACGCGCAGCAACTGGTTTATACCAGCCAGGCCCGGGAAAAGCCCTCCAGCACCAACCTGTCCAATATCGCCATCACGATCGAGGGGCTCTCGACCGTCACCGAGGAGGGCAGACCCTACACCCTCGACGCCACGGGGGAAAACGGCGGGAAACTTCACTGGAAGGGCGAGTTGTCGATCCCCCGGGCCTACAGCGAGGGAACCCTCACACTCACCAACATACAACTCAATCCTCTGTGGCAGTTTGCGCGGCACCGGCTTGCGTTCGAACTGCCCCGGGGCAGCGCCAGTTTCGATGGCCGCTACCGGGCAGACTGGAGCAAGGGCCTGGACTACTGGATAACACAGGGCGAGTTTCGCCTGGATGAGCTTGTGCTGCGGCCCAGGAACCCGCAGGACCTGCCGGACACCGCAGTGACACTGGGCGGCCTCAAACTG
>CAYTDW010000108.1:0-7333 GCA_964436585.1 uncultured Halioglobus sp.
CATACAATACAGGTTGGGCAAGTGCTGGTTACGGCTCCGGCCAAGGCCGATAAAGCGCAGCCGCAGTAGGTCAGTCCCGGGCGCGACCAGCCTGCTGGCCCTCCCGGTGCGGCTCCCGGCGCGACTCCTGGCACACTTCGCGCAACTCGTAGCGCTGCGCGCTCATCCCGGCCTCCCACACACCGAAAGAGCCGCTGGCCAGGTCAGTATACACCTGGCGGATGGAGTCATTGACCTCAGGGTAGGCCACCTCATCCCAGGGACACTCCTCCCGGGAGAAAAACCCGCAGGCCCGCGACTCCGCACCGGGTGCGCAATCCGGCGTGTCAACCGCGGCCCGGAAGGCGACATACACCTGGTTGATGAAGGTAATGGCGCCTGTCATGTAGAGCTTGAGTTGCTGCGGCGGCAACCAGATACCCGCCTCCTCCCCCAGCTCCCGCGCCGCCCCCTCGGCCAGGGTTTCACCGCGCTCCAGGAAGCCACCTGGAATCGCCCACAGTCCGCGCTTGGGTTCCAGCTCGCGCTGCACCCACAGCAGCTGCTGCCCGCAGGCGACAAAGCAGGTCACCACCAGCAGCGGGTGGTCGTGGCGCGGCGCCCGGCAGGCCCGGCAAAACCAGTGCCTGCGCTCCTCGCCCCCCACCACGCGGCGCTCGAGGCTGGCGCCGCACTCCGGGCAGTAGCTCATGGGGGCCACTGACGCATCTCCTTCACCAGGCCGTTGTTGTGCTGGGCGGTAAATCCGCCCAACCCGAGTCTATCTCACTTTGCCCGGGACCAGGCATTGCGGCTATGCTTGCACCCCCGCGAGACCGGAGAATCCAATGGCTGGGCCCGAGCTGAGAGTACAACTGCTGCTGACCGGCAACGAGATCATGAGTGGCGACACCGTGGACTCGAATTCGGCGCTGATCGCGCGGCGCCTTGGAGAACTGGCTATCAGCGTGCAGCGCAAGGTCGCGGTAGGCGACGATATCGGGCTGTTGCAGGCTGAGCTTACGGCCATGGCCGCCGCGGCGGACCTGGTGATAGTGAACGGCGGCCTCGGCCCCACCGTGGACGACCTCACGGCGGAAGTGCTGGCCAGGGTGACCGGGGTAGGCCTCGAGGAGCACCCCGCGGCGCTGGCCCACCTGCAGGACTGGTGCGGGCGCCGGCGCCTGCCCCTGAACGCCGCCAACCTGAAGCAGGCCATGTTGCCCGCGGGCGCTGCCATCGTCCCCAATCCCATCGGCAGCGCGGTGGGTTTCGAAATGCCGGTGGGCCACTGCCGGGTGATCTGCACCCCGGGGGTGCCCGGGGAGCTGGCCGCCATGCTGGACGGTATTGTCGCGGACCTGGCCCGGCGCCTGGACCGACCCCTGGAGCGCAGCATCCTGCGCCTGCAAACCTTCGGCCTGGGCGAGTCCACCGCCCAGCAGATGATCAGCGACGGCATCAGCGACTGGCCGGCGGAGGTGGAACTCGGGTTCCGCGCCGGCGCGCCCCAGATGGAAATCAAGCTCAGCATCAACAGCAACGGCGCCAGCGCCGCGCGGGCGCGCTGCCGGGAGCAGCTGGAGCAGCTCTTTGGCGACCACATCATCGGCGAGGGCGACATCACCCTCGCGGCCCGGGTGCTGGAGCTGCTGCGCGCACGCGGCGCCACCCTCACCACCGCCGAGTCCTGCACCGGCGGCCTCATTGCCTCCATGCTCACCCGCATCCCCGGCTCCTCCGACGGGTTTCACGCCGGCTTCGTCACCTACGCCAACAGCATCAAGCAGGTGGTGCTGGGCGTGGACGAGCAGGTACTGGCGAGCGAGGGCGCGGTGAGCGAGCCGGTGGTGCGACAGATGGCGCTGGGCGCCCTCGAGCGCGCGGGGGCCGAGTACGCGATTGCGGTATCAGGCATCGCCGGGCCGGACGGCGGCACCCCGGACAAACCCGTCGGAACGGTCTGGCTGGCCTGGGGCTCCCGCGATGAGCTGCGCAGCTGCTGCCTGCGCTGGCCGGTGGAGCGCACCCAGTTCCAGGCCTACATGGCCGCCGCCGGCCTGGACATGATCCGCCGCATGCTGCTGGGGCTCGACTCGGAACCGCGCTATTTCGGCCAGCGCCGGGTCAGTCCCTAACGGCTTCTAATGGCGGCTTCTAATGGGGTCAGATCGAATATTTTTTGACCGGTACTGATATTCGGACCCTAACCGCCGGTTGCTAGCATTCAGCCTTCACCCAAGGGGAGAAGGCGGTGCCACGAAGACTGAGGCTTTACCGACCGGGCATTCCGGTTCACATCGTGCAACGTGGACACAACCGCAGTGCCTGTTTCTTCACCCACGAAAACTACTGCCGATACAAGACAGCATTGCGCGAAGCATTATGGCGCTACGGTGGCGCGCTTCACGCTTACTGCCTGATGACCAATCACGTTCACCTGCTGATCTCTCCTGCCGAGGCAGACAGCATCTCCCGCATTGTGCAGCACACCGGACGTGACTACGTACAGTACATCAACAGGACCTATCAACGATCAGGCACGCTCTGGGAAGGGCGCCACAAGGGTAGTCTCATCGAGGCCGACACCTACCTTTTGACCTGTTACCGTTACATCGAACGAAATCCGGTTGCCGCGTACCTGGTGTTGTCGCCGGAGGAGTACCCATGGAGCAGTTATCGTTATAACGCAATGGGCATTTCGGACTCGCTGATCACCGAGCACCCGCTCTACCAGCAGATTGGCTCGTCGGAAGGTGAGAGAAGAGCAAGATATCGGGATTTATTCCAGTGCCCACCGGAACAAAATGATATCGCCAAATTGCGCGAATGCCTGTCAGCCAACCGTATTCTCGGCAGCGAGGCTTTCAGGCAACAGGTGGGTATGTTTCTGGGACAGCCTACAGGCCACACCAAGCCAGGCAGGCCCAAACGGCTCGTTGCTCAAAAATAAATCGATCTGACCCCATTTTGGCCCCATTTTCTCTAATCGATTTTTTGCAGGGTGAGGAACATCGCCTTGTCCAGCGCGGCAAAAAAGTCCTGGTATGTGCGCGGATCGGAAACGGCCTTGTCCTCGAGCCGGGCGTTTGCGCGGACAGAGACGCGATTGCCGTCCTTTTCCCGCACAGTCACCGTAATTCGCATGGTGAAGTTCTCGTAGTCACCCTCGTAGTAAATACGCGTGCCGGTAATAGTACCCAGCGTAAGGTCGGCGTTGTCGATGGTGAAGCCCAGGTCCTGCATTGTCGCCAGCACCGACCGCATGGTCAGTTGCTTGTCCAGCGTATCGTAATCGCGGGTCTGGATCTGGCGCGCCTCCAGTTGACTGCCCGACCCCGTCACTTCCCGCGTGCCGCCCGCACAGCCCGTGAACACCAGGCAGAGCGCAACCGCCATCCACTGCCGGTGAGCGCTCACCGCTCCACTCCTTCCAGAAACAGGGACTTGGATAATTTGTCGAAAATCTCCTGGTAGATGACGGGGTTTTCGATCATGTGAACCTTCTTGACGCGGTCGACCTGGTCGATCAACTCGCTCTGTATCGTTATCCGGGCGGTGTACTGACCCTCGCTTTCCAGACTGGGCAGGACCACGAGAGTAATCTTCAGGCCGATCTCATCGTCAGTGCCGGCATAGACGCCACCGCCCCCCAGAGCCCCCCCGGTGACCACGGAGAGGGCGACAAGCACTATATCAGCGACTACCGCGCCGGTTAGTTGCGCCAGTGAGTCCGCATCAACCACCTTCGAGCCGCTGAGCACACCAAGTTCATATTCTATGGTGTCAAAGTTGTATTCCATGTCCTGCATCAGGGCGACCGCCACCTGCAGGATATTGGCCTCATCCGGCACCTCGAAGGTCCGGGTCTGGGCCTCGCGCACACTCTGCGAACTCGGGGGCAGTTGATAGGCTTCCTCGGGAATGCTTGTACACCCGGTCACGCCCCCGGCGAGCAGGAAGGCGGCAAGCAAACACTTCCTGTGTGGGTAGGCGGGCGCGCCCATCAGAATTGGGATGCGTGATAACTGAAGTCGCGCACCAGACCGTCATTATCAAATTTGATTACTACGGTCAGCGTGCGTTGAGTGGTGCTGGTCGCACCGGCCTTGCTATACCCTCCGCCCAGGCCACCACCGGAGCTGGAGAATATGAGGCCGACAATTGAACCGCCGCTTTTCGAGTAGGCGACCTCGGTTGAAATCTTGTCATACACCCAGGTTTCACGTCTTTCGCCATCGGTGGTGACAATATTCGGGGAACCCAGCACCCCTGCGACATCCGCTCCGGACATCCCGAGCTTGATTTCCCTTTGCACTGTGCCGACCGTAACCCGGTCTGCCTCCTCGGCGCGAACATCCTCGACGTGCCGGGTAGCCGAGCACGCCATCAATGCACCCACCATCAGAGCCATGGCCAAAAATTTCGATGGTTTGTTCATGATCCCGCCCTATTGCCCTTCAATATGGATTAATGCCCATATTCAGTATAGTACTTATAAACGACGCAGGTAGAGCGCTTATAACTATCACAAAGATTAGTTGAAGAAAGACAGATGTGTTTCTTCTGCAGACCGGGTTTAGCTGGAGATCAATTTCGCAAGCAACTGAAAAATGACGCGTTTTCGAAGGGTGATTTGTGGAGGATTATCTCGGGATTATCTGGGACACCCACCAATTGCTGCCAGAAAAAATCTCGCGGTCGAGCCACGTTGTGTTGGTCAGATCAAAGTCTTCGAGGTATTGCAGCTACCGAATGATCATTTTTGACATACCGCCGCAGGCACTCAGGATTCACCCGGTCACGACCCTAAAAGAAAGAGCGACAAGGCCAATGTCAGGCAGAGAAGATGGGTCGCTCTGACCCTATTTCAGCCCGGATCTGACGCGGCAGTGGTTGATCAAAAATAAATCGATCTGACCCCATTTTCAGGGGCTCGACTCGGAACCGCGCTATTTCGGCCAGCGCCGGGTCAGTCCTCGATGACCACGCCTTCCTGGGTGGCGCCGGCCCGGTGCCAGACCAGGGAGTGGAAGCGGGTGACGTCGCCCACCTGGTCCTTGCCGCTGAGCACCAGGGTCTGGCCGTCCAGTTCCGCGTGGCGCAGTTGCTCGGTGCCGGGGAAATTCGGGTTGAGGCTCTGGGTGACGTAGTGGATGACATCGCCATCCACCACCCGGTAGCGGCCCGCATAGTGGAAGTACGAGGAGAAAGCCTTAGCCTTGAGCGCGTCGGGCAGCTTGCGAAAGCTCACGTCCTCGGGCAACAGCGCTCGACCCGGGCGGTTGATCGATGCGCTCATCCAGCCATCGTTGCTGTAGACCAGCAAGCCCTGGGGCTCCTCCCCATAGGGGCACGTGAATTCATCCCGATCGGTGTAACCGATGGTCCAGGATTCCAGTTGCCAGGTGCCGACAAGCTCATCCTTGCTGATCATGACGTCATCTCTCCTTAACTCAGGGTTGTAACTGATCGATACTCCAGCCGCCCGCGGCCTGCCGGCGGTAGAGGAAGCGGTCGTGCAGGCGGTGCTCGCCACCCTGCCAGAATTCGATGCGCTCGGGCAGCACGCGGTAGCCGCCCCAGAAGTCCGGCATGGGGATCTCCCCCCGCCCAAATTTTTCCCGCAACGCCTGTACCTGCTGCTCCAGCAGGGCCCGGGCGGAAATGGGGCGACTCTGGCGCGAGGCCCAGGCGGCGATCTGGCTCTCCCGGGGCCGGGTCATGAAATAACTGGCGGATTCCATCACCGACATCTTTTCTACTGTCCCGCCGACGATGACCTGTCGGTCCAGCTCGTTCCAGGGGAACAGCAGTGACACCCGGGGGTTGCAGGCGATGGCCGCGGCCTTGGCACTGCCGTAGTTGGTGTAGAACACGAACCCGCCATGGGACAGGCCCTTGAGCAGCACGATACGCTGCCAGGGCAGCCCGTCCTCGCCCACGGTCGCGAGCGCCATCGCGGTGGGGTCCTTCAGCCCGGCCTTCACCGCCTGCTCCAGCCAGCCCTCGAACTGGCGGATGGGGCAGGCGTCGAGCATCTCCCGGCTCAGCCCGCCGGCGACGTACTCGCGCCTGAATGACTCGTACTGCAGGGTCACAGCCCACCCCAGGGCGTTCGCACCGCTGCGCCCCTACTGCGGCGGAAAGCCGGCGAAAATATCCGCCGCCGCCTGCTGCCGGGCCGCTTCGGCACTGGCCGACCCGGGGTCGCCCGCCAGCGAGGTTTGCAGCACCGAGCGCCACACCGCCTGGTTGCGCAGGGGGTCGACCATGTTCACGATCAGGGTCCCCTGGGCGTAGCGGTGCCCGCCCGCCAGGGCCGGATCGCAGCCATCGCAATTGCCCGCCTTGATCAGGTCCTCGGTGATGAGATGCCAGGTCAGGAGCAGATCCGCCTGCCGGCTTGACGCCACCGTCTCAAAACCCCTGCGCTGCAGCTCCGTACCGAGCGCGCCGTCGATACGTTCGATCTGCGCAGCGCTGATCGTGATGGTCGCCGCGTCCGTCCGGCTGGAAGGCTCGATATAAATTTTATGCACCGTGGAGAAATTGAACTGGTGGTCATGGGTTATGGTGGTCGAGGGCTCGACCGGGGCGCTACCGCAGGCAGCCAGCAGCGCTGACAGGACCAGGGGCAAAAGCGGCGCCAGCTGAAGTTTCATGTCGAGCTTCCTCGTTCCGGGTGCCGCATTATAGTCAATCGCGGGTACTGGGATACACCGGCGCACGCCGGCCCATCGCCGGGATCTGGGGAAACGGATAGAACTCCCGCCAGTCGGCGCCGAAATCGTCGGCGAGCGCGCGCCCGAAAGCCTGCCGGTAGCAGTCGTCCATCGCCCGATCCAGCTCCTGCGGACTGGCCGCGCCGAGCAGCAGGGCGGCTTCCATCAAACCCTCCGCCCGCAGACGCCTGGACGGCGGCACATCGTCCCCCGCGGCCAGCGCGGCGAACATGGCGCTCCAGCGCCGGGTGAGTTCCTCTACGAGTATTTCCATCATCAATCGCCCTAACCTTGATCCATGCTGGCAACACCGCGGCAAGTGACCTTTCGCTCGCAGGACTCGCCGTAAACCCGTCCATGGGGGCTCGTATCGGCCATCCATGGCCTCAACGGTCCCGCGGCACCTATACCCACACCCACAGCTACCACCGAGTACGCAGAAAAATATCGGTTGTATATAAGCCGTTGTCCCTGGATCTTCGAGCTCAGAGCAGCACGGAGCAGTGGGCGTGGGGTATAGGGGCTCCGGACCGTCTGCAGACATGGAGAGCCCACCCCGCTTTATCGGGTGTGTCTGCAGCGAGCCTACATGGACGTATTCACGGCGTGTCCAGGTACCACATACCTCC
>CAYTDW010000109.1:0-7312 GCA_964436585.1 uncultured Halioglobus sp.
GCTGGGACGGGACGCTGTGCCCCCGCATCCGGAGCTCATCGATCGTTGCATCACCGACAAGGTGGTGATGGTCACAGGGGCGGGCGGGTCCATCGGTTCCGAGCTGTGCCGGCAGATCCTGTTGTCAGGGCCGCGCACGCTGGTGCTGTTCGATAATTCGGAATATGCCCTGTACAACATCGAGCGGGAACTGGGGGAGCTGATGGCAGGTTCCTCCCGGGAAGTGGAGCTGGTGGCCCTGCTGGGTTCAGTGCAGGACCAGCGCCGGCTGGAGAGTATTTACCGCACCTTCAGTGTGCAATCGGTCTACCATGCCGCGGCCTATAAACACGTGCCCATGGTGGAGCACAATATTGCCGAGGGCGTGGCCAATAATGTATTCGGCACCTGGTACGCCGCTGAGGCCGCCCGCAGGGTCGGGGTGGAGACTTTTGTGCTGGTGTCCACCGACAAGGCGGTGCGGCCGACCAATGTCATGGGCGCCTCCAAACGCTTTGCGGAAATGATCCTGCAGGGCCTTGCCCAACAGGAGACGAAGACCCGTTTTTGCATGGTGCGCTTTGGCAATGTACTGGGTTCATCCGGTTCAGTGGTGCCGTTGTTTCGTGAACAGATCGCCAACGGCGGCCCGGTTACCGTGACCCACCCGGAGGTGTCGCGCTATTTCATGAGTATTGCCGAGGCGGCCCAGCTGGTGCTGCAGGCCAGCGCCATGGGCACCGGCGGCGATGTGTTCGTACTGGACATGGGCGAGCCGGTGCGCATCGTCGACCTGGCGCGCAGGATGATACGCCTGAGCGGTTATGAGATGGACCACGACGACCATGTGGGTGGGCAGATCGACATCGAGTTTATCGGCCTGCGACCCGGTGAAAAGCTGCACGAGGAACTGTTGCTCGGTAGTAACGTCACGGGTACCGGCCACCCCATGATCATGCGGGCGGAAGAGGAGTGCCTCTCCTACAGCAGGATGAATAAACTGCTGCAGGACCTGGTCCGCTACTGCGACGCCATGGACTGTGCCGGGATTACCTCGGTGCTCAACACCGCGGTCAGCGGCTTTGCCGGGGACGAAGTACGCTATGACCACCTGTGGAAGAAGCAGGGTGCCGCAGCTTTGCAGACTGCTGCGGCAGTGCCCGCGGTCGTCTCCATCGTGAAGGAACTGTTCCCCGATAAACCCTGATCAATTTCCGCCCGCCCTGTCAGCCTGCCGATTCAGCCGAGGAAACCACATGATTCATTTCGACGTCTTCAATGGTGATGCCGACGGCATTTGCGCCCTGACCCAGTTGCGCAATGCACAGCCACGCGAGGCCGAACTGATTACCGGCGTCAAACGCGATATCAATCTGCTCGAGAAGGTAGATGCCCAGGCCGGTTCGCTGGTCACGGTGCTGGATGTGTCACTGGACACCAACCGCGCCGGTCTCGAGCGCGCACTCGCGGCGGGTGCCCAGGTGTTTTACTGTGACCACCACTTCGCCGGGGACATTCCCCAAAGCGATCGTCTGCAGGCGGTAATCAATACTGCGCCGGATGTCTGCACCAGTATCCTGGTAAACGAGCACCTCAAGGGTGCGTTTCGCGAGTGGGCCGTGGTGGGTGCCTTCGGGGATAACCTGCAGGATAGCGCCCGCCGCATCGCCAGGCCCCTGGGGTTGGACGAGGCCCGTCTGCAGCAATTGGAGAACCTGGGCATTTATATCAATTACAACGGCTACGGTTCGAAGCTGGCGGACCTGCACTTTGAGCCGGCAGAACTGTTCCTGTTGATGCGGCCCTACGCCAGTCCCTTTGATTTCATGCACGACAGTCGCGCACATTTTGGCAAACTCGAGCAGGGCTACCGGCAGGATATGGCCACCGCCGAGTCACTGGCGCCGGAATACAGTGACGCCGCAGTGGCGGTATTCATGATGCCGGACGAGCCCTGGGCGCGCCGCGTCAGCGGGGTCTACAGCAATGACCTTGCCAACAATCACCCCGATCGCGCGCATGCGGTGCTGACGACCAAGGCCAATGGTTGCTACCTGGTGTCGGTGCGGGCGCCTCTCAACAACAAGACCGGCGCCGACGAGCTGTGTATGAAGTTTCCCACCGGGGGTGGGCGCAAGGCTGCCGCAGGGGTAAACGACCTGCCCGGAGAGATGTTGCGCGAGTTTATCGATACGTTCGCCGCTTTCTACGCCCGCGGCTGAACTTTCGCAGGCGCAACCCCGTATGGATTGGGACGACCTGAAAGTGTTCCTGGCCCTCAGCCGCAAGGGCTCGGCCCGCGGCGCCGCCCAGGTACTGGGTGTCAGCAATTCCACCATCACCCGGCGCCTCGACGACATGGAGCACAAGCTGCAGGCGCACCTGTTTGATCGCACCCCGGACGGCTACCGCATGACCGCGGCGGGCGAGCAGGTACTGCCCACCGCGGAGCACGTGGAAGAACTGGTTATGGCGGTGGAACGCAGGATCACCGGGGGCGACCGGGAGTTACAGGGCACAATCAGACTGACGCTGCCGCCGGCCGGCCGCCTGGGTTTCCTGGTCGGTCGCCTCGTCCGTTTTGCCGAGCAGTATCCCGGCATCGACCTCGAACTAACCTCGAGCGTCGACGCCGCCGACCTCAGCCGCCGCGAGGCCGATATCGCGGTGCGGGTGATGCCTGCAAATTTACCACCCCCCGAGTACCTGATCGGTCGCCACCTGGCTTCGCTTACCGCCTCAACTTATGTGCACAAGGACCTGCTGAATCCCGACAACCCGTCCGACGTGTCGCACCTGAGCTGGGTCGGCAAGCGCTCCGCAGACCAGAAAGAGGAGTGGCTGGCCCTCACCGATTTCCCGCAGCAGCCCGTGCGCCACGCCATCGTGGACTTGAATTTATTGACCGACGCGGTGCGCAATAAAATGGGGATGGCGTACATGCCGTGCTTTGCCGCTTATGGCGACCGGGAGATTGTGCGGGTGCCCGGGGCAGGGATCGTCCATCAATCGGATATGTGGGTGTTGACCCACAAGGATTTGCGCCTCAGCGCGAGGCTGCGGGTGCTGCGGGAGGTGATCGCCGAAGAGTTCGGCAAGGTCCGCCACCAATTGGACAGTCGCGTGGGGTCGGGTCTGACCCCACCCACGCATTAAAGGTCTTTCTCATCCACGTCGAACTGGCCAGACATCCGCCGCCGGATATGCGACCAGGACATCCCCACGGCCAGGATCAGCGAGAGGATCACCAACACCACCCAGGTGATGTCCCCCTGTGAATCCAGGCTGAGCCACTTCTGGTCCACCAGCAACCAGACGAAGCAGCCGAACAGGGCGGCCCCGAGGATAATACCCAGCCAGCCCATCGACATAAACGTGGCGCGAATAAAGATGATCCAGCCGATCAGCAGGATGATGCCCACAATGGCCACGATCGGGTCAAAGGTCTTACTCCCGGCCGTGGCCCAGTCGAAGTAACACCATTGGGTGGGGTTGTAGGTGCCCAGCACCAGCGCCAGCGCGAATATCCAGCGTCCGAGAAAACTGCCTGCATTGAATTCTGTCGCCATCTACGGCTCTCCCTCGTTGTTATATGTCGATCCGCCGCGCCGCCGACTCGCTAGCAACGCTACCCTGCCGATCAGGCTGCGCGCAAGGCGTTGACGATAGTGGTCAGCTCCGCTTCGGACATGTAACGGGGTACCGGGTAGAGTGCGCCCGCCTCGGCAACCGCCTCGTCGACAATGCCGGGAATATCGCCCGCTTTCAGGCCTTTCGGCTGCAGGGGCAGATCCATGTCCCCGCGCATATCGACAATGGCCTGGATGAACTTGCCCGCCAGCACCGCCTGGCTGTCGCCGGATTCACCGATCCCCGCAACCTCCGCTAGCCTGGCGAGGCGCTGGTGCACGCAGTCGCCGTAGGCCGCCAGTACCTCGGGCAGGACCATGGCATTCGCATTCCCGTGCGGCGTGCCACAGACCCGTCCCAGTTGGTGGGCGATACCGTGGACGTAGCCCACTGAGGTCTTGCCGAACGCGGCGCCCGCATAGAACGCCGCCAGCGCCATACCATCCCTGGCCTCCATGTCATCACCGTCCCTGAAAGCGCGCTGCAGGTATTTGAAGATCAGGCGCACGGCCGCGGTGGCGTGCTCCTCGGTGGTGGTGGAGGAGGCCTTCGACAGGTAGGACTCCACCGCGTGGGTCAGGGCGTCCATGCCAGTGGCGGCAGTGATACCCGGAGGCATGCCCCTCATGATCTGGGCGTCAAGGGCGATATAGCCCGGGATCATCTTGCTGTCTACGATGGGCGCCTTTCGGTGTGTGACCGGGTCGGTGATCACGGCCGCCAGGGTTATTTCCGAGCCGGTCCCGGCCGTGGTCGGGATGGCGAACAATGGCAGCCCGGGCCGCTTGCATTTCTGGATGCCGTCGAAACTCTTCAGGTCGCCGGGATTGGTATGCAACATCGCCATCATTTTGGCAGCATCGAGCACAGAACCCCCACCCACCGCGATGACCGCTGTGCAGTGACCGCTCCTTAGCATGGTCTCGCCGGCCTGGACCTGGTCGAAGGCGGGATCAGGCAGGACGCCATCGTAGACCAGGAACTCAACACCGCCTTTTTGCAGGGTGGCCTTGATACCGTCCAGCAAGCCGGAGCTGTCGAGAAAATGGTCTGTTACCAGCAGCACCTTGTTATAGCCCAGCACCGCCACCTGCTCGCACAGGGTCAGTGCCGAATTGATGCCCTTGTAGACAATGGGCGGATTGCGCGGCAGCAGGCGCATCAGCCAGGTGACCACGACAGCCCTGAGTTTGAAGTAAAGGATTTTCATACCGGGGGACCCGTTTTATTGTAAGTGTGGAGCGGGTGAGGAGAATCGAACTCCCGTATGCAGCTTGGGAAGCTGCCGTTCTGCCATTGAACTACACCCGCGCAAACCTGTTAGGTGGTGAAGCGCGCCTAGAATAGCAGAGAATTGCCGAAACAAAAGTGCTCTTTTTGGCTATGGCGGGGGCTCACCTGCCGCGCCTGTCTCGCCTTGACGGGGCGTGCAGGGATCGGCTTTACTTCGAGTCGCCCAGGTTACACGCGACCAGAGGAATACCCGTTAAATGCCAGTCAACAACCCGACCGGCTCGTGAACTCGAGAAAGGAGACGCTGGACAGCCTGCGGCTTGTGGCTGTCTTTTTCGTCATAGGCATCCACAGCTTTCCCCTGTTTCTGGTGGCGGACCAGAATCTCGTCAAGCTGGGTTTCATTTTCAACCAGATCTGTCGCTTCGCGGTGCCCAGTTTTTTTGTGGTGTCGGGTTACCTTTTCGCCGCGCACTTTGACCACGCACAACCCCTTAAGCGCCTGTCGAGGACCTCAAAGCGGTTGGCGACACTGTACCTCTTCTGGTGCCTTTTCTATCTGCTGCCTTACAACGTGGAACTTATCCCGGTAGACGGGTGGGGCGCCCCGGTGAAGTTCGCCCACTGGCATTTCTACATGTGGACCCTGAGCTGGGAGAACTTCCTGTTTGGCGGAGCGAAAACCCAGCTGTGGTTTCTGCCCGCACTGTTGTGCGCGGCGGTGATCAGCACGCCATTTATTTACTTGCGTAAAATCGGTTACCTCCTGGTTCTCGGCCTGATCCTGTTTGGTGCGGCCCTGTTGTCCAGCCCCTACCGTGAAACCCCGGTGGGTTTCGACCCCGGCTTCTTCACCCGCAACGGGCCATTTCTGAGCACGGCTTTCTTCGCCAGCGGCGTATTCATGGCGCAGGAAAACGGCGAGCCGCGCAACAGGCTGTTGCTTGGCTATGTCCTGACCGGAGTCGGTTTGGCGTGGCACCTGGCAGAGGCGCTGTGGTTGAAGCAGCACTACGACGGCCCCACCATTTACGATTTCAACAGTGGCACCCTGGCCTTCGGTATCGGTGCCGCCATGCTCGGCATCTATGGCGCGAAACCCCTGCAGTCGCGCTGGCTGGTAGAGAACGGCAAATACAGCCTGGGTATTTATCTGCTGCACATGTTGGTGATGGACCTGCTGTATCCGCTCAACAGATTATGGGCCAGCAATGTGCTCTGGAGCCTGGTGCTTCCGGTGTTGACCATCTTTCTGACACTGCAGCTGGTGAAGTTCCTGCTGCGCTATGCCCCGTTGCGCAGGGTGCTCAGCTGACCTTCCCTCGCTGGTCGAGACCACTCGCAACAAAAAAGGGGTTGCATCGCTGCAACCCCTTGCTGTTCGGTAAAAATGGCTCCGCCTGCTGGGCTCGAACCAGCGACCCATTGATTAACAGTCAAGGGGTTAGGCCCTGCCGGGCACTTCAAAGAATTACACGAAACACTACCATACAAGCGCGAAAGCCTATTTTTATAGCATATCTGCATTACACGCCATTTCATTGCCTTTCATATCAAAACGCACTAATCTGTTACCCAGTGTGTTACCCAGCGGAGCCAATGACATGAAAACCATTTCGACGGATGCCGGCATCAAAAGTATTCCCACCCCCAAATCCGGCCGCGTGGAATACAGGATCAAGAATTCGCCAGGGCTTTACCTGCGCGTTTCCCAGCGGGGGCGCAAGTGGTACTTGAGGGCCAGGCCCGCCGGGGAGACAAATCCGGTTGCCATTCTGATAGGGCCCTATGGGGAGGAGGAGCGGGCATTCACCCTCAAGGCGGCGAGGGCGAAGGCGGACCAGTGGCGGGAGGATATCGCCGGGGGAGGTGATCCCCGGGTGGAGACCCGCAAGGCCAAGGACAATAGTTTTAAGGGCGTCCGCGAGGTGTTCCTGGCACGGGCACAGACCGCCCTGGGGCAGCCGTGGAAAGACACCACCAAGGCCGCGTACCGATCCGCCCTGGAATACCCCACCCTGAAGAAGTGGGAGGCCCTGCCCGTTGCCGCAATCACCCATGGCAACGTGCAAAGCCATATCAACGACCTGGAGCAGGCCGGCAAGTACACTTCGGCCCGCCGCCACCTGGCCTACCTGAAATCCTTTTTTGCCTGGTGCCGCCGCAAGAAGCAGGGACACATCCCCGCCGGCGTCCCCTTGCCGACTGATGGCATCGAGTTGGAGAAACCCCGCGACAATGCCCGAAAGCGCAACCTGTCGCCGGAAGAAATCCAGCTATTCTGGAAGGCCACCCAAAAGCTGGGCTATCCCTGGGGGCCATTCTACCGAGTGCTGCTGCTGACCGGGCAACGGCTGAATGAGGTGGCCAAGATGCGCCGGGCAGACGTCAAGGGCTCAATCTGGACGCAGGCAACGAACAAGGCGGACCGCACCCACCTGGTGCCGCTGAACTGGGCCTGGGCCCCGGT
>CAYTDW010000110.1:0-7279 GCA_964436585.1 uncultured Halioglobus sp.
GACGGTCATATCTCGGCCCAGGTCGCCGATCGCGCCCTCGACATGCTGAGCGTGGACCAGCAGGGTTTTGATCACCTGGACCGGCGCCTGCTGCTGGCCATGATAGAGAAATTCGACGGTGGGCCGGTGGGTGTCGACAGCCTGGCGGCGGCCATATCCGAGGAGCGCGGCACCATCGAGGATGTGCTGGAGCCGTATCTGATACAGCAGGGATTCATGGTTCGCACGCCCCGGGGCAGGATGGTCACCCGCAATGCCTACCTGCATTTCGGCCTGCCCAGGCCCGCTGGCGCTGACCAGGCGGGCAGCCTCGCGCTGGACCTCGGCGAGGCCGGGGATGCCCCGTGACCGGCGGGGAATTTTCCCTCGATTTGCGCGTCTATATCGAGGATACGGACGCGGGTGGCATTGTTTATTATGTCAATTACCTCAAATTCATGGAGCGCGCCCGTACCGAACTCATGCGCAGTCTGGGTTTCGGTAAAATGTACATTTTCAATCACGACCTGATGTTTGTGGTTCGCGAAATGAACGTGCACTATCTGCGCCCGGCGACCCTTGACGACGAGCTGGTTGTGACGGCGGTCGTGCGCGAGCTGCGGGGGGCGTCCATCCTGATGCACCAGGCTGTCCGGCGCGGGGCGCAAAGCCTCGCCGAGGGCGAGGTCACCATCGCCTGCGTCGACAGGGCCCGGTTCAAGCCGCGGCGGATGCCGGCGGATATGGTCGCCAGGCTGCGCCAGGCACAGGTTCGACAATAGGTCTGCTAAAAGGGGAGTAGTTCTTGGAAGAGCAATTAAGTCTGATAGACCTGGTATTGCACGCCAGTTTCACTGTGCAACTGGTGATGGCATTGCTATTCCTCGCCTCCATGCTGTCCTGGTACATGATCGTGCAGCGCTTCATTTATTTTCGCAACGCGCACGATGAAATGTACCAGTTCGAGGAGCGCTTCTGGTCCGGGATTGATCTCGCCCAGCTGTACCGGGAGGGCAACGAGCACGCTGCCTCAGGCCATCCGATACTGGGAATGGAGAGCATATTCCGGGCGGGTTTCAAGGAATTTTCCCGCCTGGCCCAGCAATCGGACATGGATTCGGAAGCGCTGGTCGAGGGCTCCCGCCGGGCCATGCGGGTGGCGATGATGAGGGAGGATGAGCGGCTCGAGCGACATCTCGCGTTCCTGGCCTCGGTCGGTTCCACCAGCCCCTATATCGGCCTGTTCGGCACCGTATGGGGGATCATGCACTCCTTCCGCGGCCTGGCCAACGCCACCCAGGCGACTCTCGCCACGGTGGCGCCGGGGATTTCCGAGGCACTGGTAGCCACGGCCATGGGCCTGTTCGCGGCCATCCCGGCGGTTCTGGCCTATAACCGCCTGGCTGCCAGGGTCGATGTGTTCGGCAATCGCTACGACACCTTCGTGGACGAGTTCTCCGGAATCCTGTCGCGGCAGGCCTACGCCCTGCGCTCGCGCGAGAAGAAAGCAGGAGCCGCCGCCGGTGGCCGGTAGTACTCCCTCCCGGGGCAAAAAGCGCCGGCCCATGTCCGAGATCAACGTGGTGCCCTACATCGACGTGATGCTGGTGCTGCTGATCATATTCATGGTGACGGCGCCCATGCTTATGCAGGGCGTACAGGTCGACCTGCCCGAGGCCAGTGCCGACCCGGTGGAGAACCAGGACAGTGAGCCCCTGATTGTCTCGGTCGATAAGGCCGGGCAATTGTTCCTCAACGTTGGTTCCCAGGAAGACCAGGTGCTGTCACTGGCCACCATCAAGGACCGGGTCGCCGCGGTGATTCGCCGCAGCCCGAAGAAGCCGGTGCTGATCTGGGGTGACAGCGCGGTGCCCTACGGCGACGTGGTGACTGTCATGGTGGCGTTACAGGAAGCGGGTGCGCCCTCTGTGGGGCTGGTGACAGAGAACCCGAAGTGAGTACAGGCAGCGCCAGCTCGATCTACGCCAAGCCCGTGGTGCCGCGCATCGTGGTGCGGCCGGCGCTGGCGAGCGTGTTGCTGCACGCCCTGCTGGTAATTGCCCTAACGGCCAATTGGGTCGATTCGACCAGCAAGGTCATCACAGTGAAGCCGGCGCCAAAGGTGATTAACGCACGCCTGGTGGACGCCAGTGATTTGAAGCCCAAGCCCAAGGCGGCGCCAAAGCCTGCTGCCAAGCCTGCACCGAAGCCCGTGCCCAAGCCAACCCCCAAGCCGGCGCCGAAGCCAACGCCCAAGCCGGCGCCGAAGCCGACACCCAAACCGGTAACCAAGCCTGCGCCAAAACCGGCGCCCAAACCCGCGCCGGCCAAAGTGGAAGCGGCCAAACCGGAACCAGCCAAACCGGTACCGGCCGTGGCGGAGCCTGAGCCGCCGCGCATGAGCCAGGAGGAACTGGCGGCACTTACAAGGGCAGACCTGGCCCGGGCGGTGGCGGAGGAAGAAAGTGTGGCCGCGGCCGCCGCCACTTCATCGGAAATGGCGGCCAGCTACGCCGCACTCATCCAGCAGACTGTGATAAATTACTGGAGCCGCCCGCCCAGCGCGCGCAACGGTATGGAAGTTATCCTCTCCATCCAGTTGATCCCTACGGGCGAGGTGGTTAGCGCCACCGTGCTGCAGAGCAGCGGTAACAGCGCCTTTGACCAGTCGGCCATCAACGCGGTGAAGAAGGCGGGCAGTTTCCCCGAATTACAAAATCTCCCCCCGGGGGAGTTCGAGCAATCATTCAGGCGTTTTCGCCTGCTGTTCAGACCAGAGGATTTGCGATACTGATGAAAACCCTAGCAGTTGCATTGTTGAATCTCGTGCTGGTAGTGGCCGCGGGTGTCGCCCGGGCTGACCTCACCATCGAAATCACCCAGGGCGCGGACAACCCCACCGCCATCGCCGTGGTGCCAATGGCCTGGCAGGGGCAGGGCGTCGCGCCGGAGGATGTGGCGCTGGTGATCGAGTCGGACATGTTGCGCAGCGGCCAGTTTGCGCCAGTAGCCCGCGCCGACATGCTGGGCTTTCCCAGCGCCCAGGATGAAGTTTTCTACAAGGACTGGCGCGCGCTGGAAACCGAGTACCTGCTGATTGGCAAAGCCTCCCCCACGCCCAATAACGGGATGCGTGTTGATTACGAACTGTTCGATGTATTGCGCCAGGCCCGCGTTTTCTCCGGTATGGAAGCGGGCCCCGCCAGCGACGCCCGCATGCTCGGCCACAGGGTGGCGGACAAAATCTACGAACACCTCACCGGCGTGCGCGGCGCTTTCGCCACCCGCCTGCTCTACGTGTCGGTCATTCGCGGGGCGCCCGGCGGCAAGAGCTCCTATCGCCTCACCATGTCCGATTCCGACGGGGCGCGTCCCGTCGTGCTGCTGGAGTCGCGCGAACCCCTGCTGGCGCCGGCCTGGTCGCCGGATGTGAAACAGATCGCCTACGTTTCCTTTGAAACGGGCCGTCCGGCGATCTTTCGGCAGGATCTGGCCACAGGCGCGCGCGAGCAGCTGACGAATTTTAAAGGCCTGAACAGCGCCCCTGCCTGGTCCCCTGATGGCAGAACGATGGCGCTGGTGTTGTCGAAAGACGGCAACCCGGACATTTACCTGATGGACCTGGCGACCCGGCAGTTGACCAATATCACCAACAACTATGCGATTGAGACCGAGCCCGCCTGGATGCCGGATGGCAAAACCCTGCTGTTTACCTCCGACCGCGGGGGCAGGCCGCAGATCTATCGCTATGAGCTGGGTTCCGGGGCTACCAAGCGCATTACCTTTGAAGGCACCTACAACGCCCGGGCCAGGGTGGCCCAGGACGGCCGCAACGTGGTGCTGGTGCACCAGAAGGACGGGAACTTCAACATAGCCCTGCTCGACCTGGTCACCAACCGCCTGCAGGTGCTCACCTCCACCGCACTGGACGAAAGTCCCAGTATCGCGCCCAATGGCTCTATGGTATTGTACGCCACGAAATTTGGGGACCGGGGCATACTGGCTGCTGTTTCTGTAGACGGCGGTGCGAAATTCCGGCTTCCCGGGCAGGAGGGCGATGTACGCGAGCCCGCCTGGTCACCGTTTTTAACTGCCAATTGAATCAGTTGGCGCCTTGTTCAAACCAGTTTGATCGTTAACCCAGTGCTATAGGAAGTTAAAATGAAACACGTATCTGTTGCCGGTAAGCTTATTGCCCTGCTGCTGAGTGCAGCGTTCCTGGTCGCCTGCTCCGGCAGCGACACCAAGGAAGATGAGGATGCCGCGGCTGCCGCTGCGGCTGCCGCCGCCAGGGCTGCACAGGAAGCCGCTGCGGGATCAGCCTACGGCACTGATGCGGAGCGCCAGCGCCTGATGGACGCCGCCGCGGCCTACGGCAATGTATTTTACTTCGCCTTTGACAGCTCCAACCTGACACCGGAAGCCATCGCTGCCCTCGACGCCCACATTGCCGTGCTGAAAACCACCAACAGCACCGTTCGGCTTGAAGGTCATACCGACGAGCGCGGTACCCGTGAGTACAACCTGGCGCTGGGCGAGCGTCGCGCCAATTCGGTGCGCGACTACATGGTCCTGAACGGCATCGCGAACTTCCGCATTGAGTCGATCAGCTACGGCGAGGAGCGTCCCATTGCCTTTGGTTCCGACGAGGCCAGTTGGGCGCAGAATCGCCGGGTGGAACTGGTTGTAGTCAATTAATATCACGAGTATGCAATTCCGGGATAAAACGCTTGCAGCCCTGGGGCTGGCTCTGGTGACCGGTCCGTTCGCCGGCGCCACCTGGGCGGTGGACTATGTCGACCAGGAAACGCAGCGTGCTGAGCTGGCCCAGGTCGCGCCGGATGACCCCTATGCTCCCCGGGGAACCCAGGCCTACCCGACCACGAGCTTCGGTGCCAGCACACCGCCCGCACCCGCGGCACCGGCACCCGCCGCCCCTGCGGCAGTGGCGCCCGGCGCACCCGTATACGCGCCTGCGCCAGCCCCTGTAAATGCCGTTGCACCGGCGGCTGCCCCCGTCGCAGCCCAGCCCGTGATGCAGCAGCCGCAGGACCAGAACCTGGGCGCGCTGTTCATGCAGATCCAGCAGCTGCAGCAGCAGATCATGCTCATCAACGGCAGGTTGGAGGAGCAGGCCAACGAATTGCGCATGCTGCAGGAGCAAAGTCTTCAGCGCTATGTTGATCTGGACAGGCGGCTGGGTGGCGCGGCGGCTGGAGGCGCCGCCGCGGGTGCGCCTACTGCACCTGCCCCGTTGGGCGCTTCATCCGTTCCTGCTTCCGCTCCTGCCGCAGCCCTCGCGACCCCGACTGCCCCCGTCGCCGCTGCTCCCGCGGCGGCCCAACCGGGTGAGGCCGAGGCCTATGATGCGGCGTATGCCCTGGTGCGATCCCAGAAGTTCGACCAGGCAGTGGCGGCATTCCAGCAGTTCCAGCGCAACTACCCGGCGGGTATGTACGCACCGAACGCCTACTACTGGCTGGGGGAGTTGTACCTGGTGGTGCAACCGCCCGACCTCGAATCCTCCAGGCAGGCCTTCACCATGCTGTTGAGCCAGTACCCGGACAACAGCAAGGCCCCCGATGCCCTGTATAAGCTGGGCAAGGTACAGTGCATGAAGGGCAACCGGGAAAAGGCCAGGGAATACCTTGACCAGGTCATCAGCCGTTACGGTTCCACCAACAGTTCCGCAGTGAAGCTGGCCCGGGAATTCAACTACGAGACCTGCTGAGCGTTTGCCCGGCGGCTTGCCACATATCCCCGTTCCAGGTTGATTGTCCATGTCCGGTTCAGCGCAACAAGCGAACCCGCAGCCACACGCCCCCGACGCCCTGCGCATCACCGAGATTTTCTATTCCCTCCAGGGCGAGTCGCGCACCGTGGGCCTTCCCACCGTGTTCGTGCGCCTCACCGGGTGCCCCTTGCGCTGTGTTTACTGTGACACCGCATACGCCTTCAGCGGCGGCGAACTGTTCAGCACAGGTGATATTGTCCGCCGTGTGGCCAGCTATTCACCGCGGTATGTGACGGTGACAGGGGGCGAGCCCCTGGCCCAGAAGAACTGCCTGCCGCTGTTAACTGCACTGTGCGATATGGGTTACGAGGTATCCCTGGAGACCGGTGGCGCCATCACCGTTGCCGGGGTGGATGAGCGGGTGAGCAAGGTGCTGGACCTGAAGACCCCGGCCTCCGGCGAGATGGCGCGCAATGACTACACAAATATCCCCCTGCTGACACCCCGTGACCAGGTGAAGTTCGTCATCTGCGACCGGGCGGACTACGACTGGGCCCGTTTCAAGCTGGATCAGTACCAGCTGGCCGACCGCGTATCGGATGTGCTGTTCTCTCCCAGCCACAGTCAGCTTTCAGGGCGGGAGCTGGCGGAGTGGATACTGGCGGACAAACTGCCGGTGCGCCTGCAGCTGCAGTTGCACAAGCTGCTGTGGAACGATGCGCCGGGGCACTGACGATTATGGCTGAACCCGCGCGCGCGGTAGTGCTCACCTCCGGTGGGCTGGATTCAACCACAGTCCTGGCCATGGCGAAGGCCGGGGGCTTTGCCTGCTATACCCTGAGTTTCGACTACGGCCAGCGCCACCGTGCGGAATTACACGCAGCCGAGCGGGTATCGGCGGTACTGGGAGATGTGGAGCACAAAGTCGTCAGGCTCAACCTCGACAGCATCGGCGGCTCGGCGCTCACCGACATGGCGATCGCGGTGCCGGAGCAGGCCAGCGAGGGAATTCCCGTCACGTATGTCCCTGCCCGCAACACCGTATTCCTGTCGATAGCCCTGGGCTGGGCCGAGGTGCTCGGGTCCAGCGACATCTTCATCGGGGTCAACGCCGTGGATTACTCCGGCTACCCCGATTGTCGTCCCGAATATATCGCCGCGTTCGAAACCATGGCCAACCTGGCCACGCGGGCAGGGGTGGAAGGCCACCACCTGTCGATACACACCCCGCTCATGTCCATGGGCAAGGGCGAGATCATCAGGGCCGGCCTGGCACTGGGAGTGGACTATTCGCTGACCGTTTCCTGCTATCAGGCCACCCCCGAGGGCCTTGCCTGTGGCAGGTGCGACAGTTGCCGCCTGCGCCGGCAGGGTTTCATCGACGCCGGGGTAGCCGATCCGACCCGCTATCGTTAGCAGCCTGTTGCTGGCCGCTCGATCAGCGAAAAAGCGGTTTTGGGGTTTTGGGTACTTGAGTTTTGCGGCTAAATCCGTACCATACGCAGCTCCTTCCGGGGCCGTTAGCTCAGTTGGTAGAGCAGTTGGCTTTTAACCAATTGGTCGATG
>CAYTDW010000111.1:0-7261 GCA_964436585.1 uncultured Halioglobus sp.
CCAGGCCGCGGCTCTGCTGGTACTTCATAACGTGCGCCTGGTAGATCGCCTGGATGGGCCCGAGCCCCATGGACACCGTGGGAAACTGCCAGTAATCGGGCATCAACCAGGGGTGGGGATAGGAAGACAGGCCACCGCCATCCACTTCCCGGCGGAATTTGTCCAGTTGGGCCTCGTCCATGCGGCCCTCCAGGAAGGAGCGCGCATACATGCCGGGGGCGCTGTGGCCCTGGTAAAACACCAGGTCACCCGGATGCCCGTCGGCGGTACCCCGGAAGAAATAGTTGAACCCCACGTCGTAGAGTGTGGCGCTGGAAGAGAAACTGGAGATATGTCCGCCCAGGCCCTCGTCGTTGTCGTTGGCGCGCATCACCATGGCCAGGGCATTCCAGCGCACCAGGGAGCGGATACGCCGCTCCATGAAAAGATCCCCCGGCATCATCTTCTCTTCCGCCGGAGCCAGGGTGTTGATAAAAGGCGTGGTGACCGCCGGCGGCAGGCGCAGGCGCCGCTCCTTGGCGCGCTTGGTCAGTTCCCGCAACAGAAAGGCGGCGCGTTCGGGGCCACCCTGCCTGGCCACGTCGTCCAGGGCTTCCAGCCACTCTCGGGTCTCCAGGGGGTCGGTATCTTCCATCATGCCAGTCACCTCTCGTGGCCCTGTCGCACACCGGCGCAGCACGCCGATCATATAAGTTTCAAAATAGAATTATCTATGACGTCCGCGCTTGGAAATCGCCCGCCGATCCCCCTTATTCCGCTCCGGGAGCCCCCGGTGTGCAATGCAGGTAGCTTGAACTGTACAGTAAGCGGCCCATCATTGGAATATTGGTTCTTTTTTAGAACTTTAATTACTGGCGCGGTCGGGGTAAAAAAAAGCCCTCCGCGGGTACCACTGGGGGCCGGGAGGGCTGCTTTGCCGCTGACAATAGGCCGGGACTCAATCGCCCAGGTAGGTCTGGTGGTCGCGCTTGATGTCCGCAGCCCCGTCGAAGCGCTGGAAATCGCCTTTCGGCATGCGCTTCCAGCGCCCCGGAGCCACCACCTGCAGGGAGTGCGGCCGGTCGATATAGACCTGCTGGAAGTACTCGTTCCAGGACGCCAGGGTGAAGGACTCCACGGCTTCAGCCAGCTGCCGGCGACCGTCGAATCCATACTGCTTGTTGGCTATCGACTGCCAGTAAAATTCCGCCCGCTCCCAGAGATTCTGGTCAGGGCGCAGGATATCGCTGATCAGCGCCGCCTTGTGGCGACCAAACTGTTCCTCGTCGAGGGCAGCGGGGACCGTTTCCATGAAAGCGCGCATGGCACCGTAGACCTTATCCGCATCCGCCACCGGCGACTGTATCAACATCACCAGGCCCGGCACCTTCAGCTGCGGCCAGTCAAACGCGCTGACGACATAGCCCAGTTGCTGGTCGGTTCGCAGCTGCTGGAAAAAGCCTGACTTGATGATCTGCGCGGTCAGCGCCGAGGCCGCCCTGTCATGCCACTCATCGGCTGCGCCCTGCAGATACCAGGCGACTACCGAGTCGTCGTGCGGCAGCTTCACCGCATATTGCACGGACTCCCCGGCGGCGAGCTTCAACACCCGCAAGTCCGGCAGCGTGGGGGCGGGGGTAGCGGGGACCACCTGCGCGAGCATGGCGGAAACCTCCTGCACGAACGCCGGCTCGTAATTGCCATAGATCATGACCTCGGCCGAGGCGCTGTCCCAGAAGCGGCGCGCATAATCCTCCACTGCGGCCATGTCGAGCTGCTCCAGCGCGGCGATCAGGGCCTGCTCGCCCCACTCCCCGTACAACAGCGCCTCGCGCAGGTCATTCATCGCCTGGCTGGAAGGGGGCGCCGCCACATGGTTCTGCAGGGCGCGGATCATGTCCTTGCGGATATTGTCGAAGCGCGCCGGGTCGAACGCCGGGTTCGCAGCGACCGCCAACAGTTTCTGCAGCAACACTGACTGTTTGTCGTTGTAGCCGGTAACACGCAGGCTGATGCCCTGGGCATGTTTGTAGAAGTCAAAACTGAGACCCGCCAGCATCGCGGAGTAGGCAAACTCATTCACGTCGTCCTTCAGGAGGGCGGTGTACAGCAGCGCAGATGCCGCCTGCCGGGCATTCTGCCCCACTTCGGGCGAACGAAAATTGATATAGGTTGCGCCCTTGGGTACCCGGAACTCATCGTCCTGCATAAACCAGATCTTCTGGCGGTCGAGAGCCAAGGCTACCGTCGGCTGCGCCGGGTGTTCGCCCGCCAGTGAGACCAGGGCAACATCCTCGGCGATGAACTCATTGGGCTGGGGCAGGTGGAACTGATCGGCGGCAGTTGAGTCCTGCGAGACAGCAAGCTGTTCACCAGACAGGGTCTGGCGCGAGTAAGGTACCTGGTAGTGGGGCGTGACCTGGTCCGTTGCTACGCTTTTGTCGCTGAGGCTGACCAGGACATTGCTGGCGTTGATCTGCTGCAGCAGGCTATCGATCATGGCCTGGTCGTAACGATCCATGATGTAGGGGCCGCGCAGTATGTCCAGGGGCGCATAATCCTGCATACCCGCGGCGGTGGCGCTCACATAGCCCATCGGGTCGTCCTCGTGCTTGAAGCGGAAACTGAGGTCCGCCAGCCGGGTCTGCTCTTCGTACAGCCACTGCTGCGCACCCTGCTGCCGCAGCATGTCCATGTAGGCAAAAAACAATTGCACTACCCGCCGGTAGTCGGCGACGCCCTTTTCTGTGAGCGAAATACTCACACTGAATAACTCGCCGCCCGGCCAGGCCAGGCCGGAGCCGGCGGACAGGCCCTCCGCCAAACCCTCGTCCTTGAGCCGGGACAGCAGGCTGCCCTCCCCCTCGTGTCCCACCAGGTTGGCCACATAGGAAACCGGCTTTGTCTGGTAGTTCCCGCGGTAATCGGGAATGGGGAACAGCAGGTCGAGCTGGCGCAGGCTGGCCTGGGGCTGGACCTGCACCAGCATGGGCAGGGTTCCGGGCGCAAACAGCGGTGCGGCAATTATTTCCCGCTGCGAGGCGGTATTGGGCACCGCGCTGAACAGCGGCGCCACCAGGGATTCCAGCTCATCCAGAGACCCGGGGCCGAGCACGACGAGACGCATGATGTCGGCGGAGTAATGGGTCTTGTAGAAACGGATCAGCTCGTCGCGGACCGCGGAGTCGGGGCGGTCTGCCAGCGTCTGCAGCGAACCGACTGAAAATTGGCTGTAGGGGTGCGCGGGATTCATCACCGTCTGCAGTACATCGAGACCCCGGCGCGAATCGCTTTTGAGGCCCATCTGGTACTCGGCCTCCACCGCATTCTTCTCCCGGTCCACGTAAGCGTCATCGAATCGCGGGGCGATGAAGAACTGGGCGAAGCGATCGAGAGCCCCGGGCAGGTGCGCAGCATTCACATCAAAAAAGTAGTTGGTGTTCTCAAAGCTGGTGTAGGCGTTGCGGGTGCCGCCGTGCTCGGTAATGTATTCCTCGTACTCCGCCGGGTCGGGGTACTTGTCGGTCCCCAGGAACAACATATGCTCCAGGAAGTGCGCAAGCCCGCCGCGGCCGGGGGGGTTGTCGCCGCTGCCGACGGCGATGTCCAGGGAGGCGGCCGCCTTGGCGGTATCCGGGTCGGAGATGAGCAGCACTTGCATCTCGTTGGGCAGGGTCAGCAGCCGATACTGGTAGTCGTCATTGGGGCTTTGGACCGGCTGTTGCGCGGGTTGGGGCGCCGTTGCGCAGGCGGCGAAAACCAGGGCTATGAGAAGGCCAAGCAGGGGGGTCAGCCCCCGCCGTATGAAATTGGCAGGCATTAATTACTCCATGGCAGTTTGGGTTGGTGCTTCAGGTTTTTCCGGTACCGCAGTCGGCCAGGCATTGATAATGGCCTTGATCATCGTCGCCAGCGGAATGGCGAAAAACACCCCCCACAGGCCCCATATGCCCCCAAAAAACAGGATGGCCATGATAATGGCGACGGGGTGCAAGTTCACTGCCTCGGAAAAGAGCAGGGGAACCAGCACGTTACCGTCCAGCACCTGGATTACCAGGTAGACCGCGCAAAGGTAAAAAAATTCAGTGCTCATGCCCCACTGGAAAAAACCGACCATGACCACGGGCAGGGTAACGAGAATGGCGCCTACATAGGGGATGATCACGGACAATCCCACGGCCAGGCCGAGCAGGGCCGCATAGTTGAGCCCCATCACGGCGAATGCCGCATAGCTGACCGCGCCGATAATAATGATCTCCACCACCTTGCCCCGGGCATAGTTGGCAAACTGCAGATTCATCTCGCTCCAGATGCGCCGCAGCAGGGGGCGCTCCCGGGGCAGGAAGCCGCCGCACCAGCCCAGCAACTGCTCTTTGTCCTTGAGGAAGAAAAATACCAGCAGGGGAATCAGGATAAGGTAGACCAGCACGACGAAAAGGCCGGGAATAGAAGATACAGACAGGGTCAGTATGGCCTGGCCCAGGGTAGCGAATTCGGCTGCGGCCAGCGCCACCAGTTCGTCGATCTGCACCGCCGAGATGAACTCAGGATAGCGATCGGGGAGGACGCTGACCAATTGCCGGGCCTGCTCCAGCATCCCCGGCATTTGAGTCACCAGGCTCGCCAGCTGGCGCCAGACCAGTGGCAGCAAGCCGAGGATGATCGCGAAAAACGCCCCGACAAATACCACATACGCCACGCTGACGCCCAACCAGGCGGGCGCGCCATGGCGCTGTAACCGGGTGGAGATACCCTCCATGAGGAACGCCAGCACCAGGGCGGCCAATACCGGGGTGAGGATATCCCCGATGGTCATCAGCAGCGCGACAGCAATGGTCAGCAGTACCAGCAGAAGGACCGATTCCTCCTCGAACAGGTAGCGCCTGTACCACTTTGTGAAAATATCGAACACGGCACCTTCCCCTGGTGGAGCTTCAGTTTTTTTGTATGAGATACCGGTAGACACCGCCGGCCTCGTCACTGGCGAGCAAACTATGGCCGGATTGTTGGGCGAACACCCGGAAATCCCGTACCGATCCCCGATCGGTCGCCAGCACCTGCAGGCGCTCCCCGACCGCCAGGGCATTCAATGCCCGCTTGGCCTGCAGCAGGGGCATGGGGCAGACCAGGCCCCTGGCATCCAGCTCTACCGGCTTTACGTCAGTCATAAAGTAAATGGCCCGATCAAATGGCGCCACAGTATAGCCATACCCGGACGCAGAATGAACTTTTGTCCGCACTGTTGTCCAACGCAGTCCTACCGCTGCCGCCAGTAAACCGATTGCCTCCTGCCCGCTCGCCTGACGTACAATGCTACCCTTCTCGTTCAGTCCTGATCGTGGTGACGCCCTGCCGTGTTTGATTTCCGGGAAATGAAAGTTCCGGCTGGAAGGCTGGTGCCGGCTTTGCTGCTGACATTGCTGCTGACAGCGCTGCTGTCACCCGGCATCCCCGCCCTCGCCCAGGACCAGGACCTCAACCTGCCCAATCTGGGCGAGTCGTCGACAAGCCTGTTCTCGGCGGAATACGAACACCAGCTGGGGCGCGCCTGGTTGCGGATATTTCGCAGCCAGGTGCCCACGGTGAACGACCCGCTGCTGCACGACTACCTCGAGCACCTGGTGTACAGACTGGCCTCCCACAGCAAACTTGAGGACCGGCGCCTGGAGGTGGTGATCATCGACAGCCCCGAGATCAACGCCTTCGCCGTGCCAGGTGGCATCATCGGCGTCAACAACGGGCTGCTGCTGTACGCCCAGAGCGAGGACGAACTGGCCACGGTGCTGAGCCACGAACTAGCCCACCTGAGCCAGCGCCATTTTTCCCGCGGCGTCGAATTCCAGCAGAAAAACCAGCCGCTGACCCTGGCGGCGATGATCGCCAGCTTCGTCCTGCTGGCTACGGCGGGGGCGGATGCCGGCATGGCGGCCATGTCAGCCACCCAGGCCGCGGCCCAGAGTTCGGCCCTGCGCTACAGCCGCACCAATGAGCAGGAGGCGGACCGGGTGGGCATGCAGACACTGGCGGACGCCGGCTTCGATCCCCAGTCCGCGCCGGCCATGTTCGAACGCATGATGCAGGCCTCGCGCTACGCCGGGGGCGACCGGGTCCCGGAGTACCTGCGCTCCCACCCCCTGACGGAGAACCGCGTGGCCGACACTCGCAACCGGGCCCGGCAATACCCCCGGCAGGAGCCCACTGAATCACTTGACTACCAGTTGATGCGCGCCCGGGTCAGCAACCAGCTGGCCACCTCGCCGGAAGAGGCCGTGAACAAATTTCGCGGCGAGTTGGCCGGGACACCCCGCTCCGCCGCTGCGGCAAACTATGGCCTGGTGCTGGCCCTCACCGCGGCCGGCAAGGCCAATGAGGCCAGGCTGGCGCTGGACGGCATCTGGTCCAGGGATCCGGAGCGCATCGAATACATCATCGCCGACGCCAGGATTGACATGGCGCGTCGCCAGCCGGAAAAAGCCGTGGCGAAACTGGAGGCCCGGCTGAAACTCGCGCCCGGCAACTTCCCCCTCACCATGGCTTACGCCGACGCGCTGATGGCGGATGGGAAGCCCCATGTCGCCGAGCCGGTGCTGGTGGCCCAGAGCAAGCTGAACCCCAACGACCCGGGCCTGTGGTACCTGCTGGCGGAAATCCAGGGCCTGTCCGGGAATATCGTCGGCTTGCACCAGTCGCGCGCGGAGTACTTTATCCTGAACGGGAACCTGGACCAGGCTGAGAAGCAGTTGAGCTATGCGCTGAAGCTGACCCGCGGCGACTTCCTGAACAGCGCAAAAATCACCCAGCGGCTGGCGGATATCGCCCAGATGCGGGCGCAGATGGACAGCTGAACCCAGGCTGGCGCCTGCGACTCAGGCGTTGCCCTTCAACGGGAGATGCTGGGCGGCGGCAAAATCCAGCATCCGGCGCAGGGGCACCATGGCTCGCGCGCCCACTTGCGGATCCACAACTATTTCGTTGTCGCCCCGGTCAAACACTGCGGCCAGGGCTTCCAGGTCGTTCATCGCCATCCAGGGGCAATTGGCGCAGCTGCGACAGGTGGCGCCCTCGCCGGCGGTGGGGGCGATGATAAACTCCTTGTCCGGAGCCTGTTGCTGCAGTTTGTAAAAGATGCCCTGGTCGGTGGCGACGATAAAGCGCCGGTTGTCCATCTCGACGGCGGCGCGGATGATCTGGGTGGTCGAGCCTATCCGGTCGGCCAGGTCCAGGACGGCGCGGGGCGACTCCGGGTGCACCAGCACGGCAGCATCGGGGTAGACCTTCTTGA
>CAYTDW010000112.1:0-7232 GCA_964436585.1 uncultured Halioglobus sp.
GTCGCCATGGATGCCCCGGTCGTGGCACAGGCCCGGGCGGCCGGTGTCAGCGTCGTCGGCGATATCGAGCTGTTCGAGCGCGAGGCCGCGGCGCCGGTGGTGGGCATCACCGGCTCCAATGCCAAGTCCACGGTGACCGAACTGGTCGGTCAGATGGCGCGGGATGCGGGGCTCAACGTCGGCGTGGGCGGCAATCTCGGCACCCCGGCGCTGGAGCTGCTCGAGCCCGGGCGCGCGCTCTATGTGCTTGAACTGTCCAGTTTCCAGCTGGAGCGCGCGGGGGAACTCGGGCTGGAGGTCGCCACCGTCCTGAATATCAGCCCTGACCACCTGGACCGGCACGGCTCCATGCCGCTCTACCACCAGGCCAAACACCGAATTTTCCGCGGTTGCCGCAAGGCTGTGGTCAACGGCGACGATCCCCTCACCATTCCCCTGCTGGGGCCTGGCGTGGAAATCATCAGCTGGCGCCTGGGCAGGCCGCAGGGACAGGGTTTCGGGGTGGTTGCGCAGGAGGGAGAGGAAATACTCTGCCACGGCCCTACACCGCTATTGCCAAGCCGCGAGCTCGGCCTGGTGGGCCGCCACAACGTCGCCAACGCGCTGGCCGCGCTGGCCCTGGGCTATGCCGCCGGCCTGCCGCTGGCGGCAATGCTGGCGACCCTGCGCCAGTTCAGGGGTCTGCCGCACCGCTGCCAGCAGGTGGCGGAGCTTGCGGGCGTCACTTATGTCAACGACTCCAAGGGCACCAATATCGGCGCCACCATTGCCGCCCTGGATGGCCTGGGCGCGGGGCGCAATATCCTGTTGATCGCGGGCGGCCAGGGCAAGGGCGCCGATTTCACCCTGTTGCAGCCGGCCGTGTCCCGGCACTGCAAGCTGGTGCTGTTGTTGGGAGAGGATGCGCCAGCGCTGCAGGCAGCCCTGGAGGGTCATGCGCCCGTGACCAGGGTCGCCTCCATGGAGGCGGCGGTTAGCGGCGCGGCGGCACGGGCGGTAGCGGGCGATGTTGTCCTGTTGTCGCCGGCCTGTGCGAGCTTCGATATGTTCAGCGGCTACGCCCACCGGGGAGATGTTTTCAGCCGGGCGGTGGCGCAGTTGCAGGCGGCGCGCACATGAGCGCCTACCGCCCGGCACCAGCTGTTGCCTCCGCCGCGCCAGACCTGGCGCTGGGGCTGCTCGGCCTGGCCCTGCTGCTGGTCGGGCTGGTGGCCATCAGTTCAGCCTCGATCGAATACGCGGACTGGCACTTCCAGAACCCCTGGTTCCATACCGTGCGCCACCTGGTCTATCTGTTGCTGGCCGTGGGGGCAGGCGCGCTGGTATACCGGGTTGCCCCGGAATTCTGGCTGCGCACCGGTTGGGTGTGGCTGTTCGTTGCCCTCGGCCTGCTGATCCTGGTATTGATCCCGGGTGTCGGCCACGAGGTCAATGGCAGCCAGCGCTGGCTACCGCTGGGTCCCCTCACCCTGCAGCCATCAGAGTTTACCAAGATGGCGATGGTGATTTACCTCGCCGGTTACATGGTGCGTCGGGAGCATGAGGTCCGCAACCAGTGGCAGGGCTTCCTCAAGCCTATGGCCGTACTCTTTGCCGCCACCTTGTTGCTGATGATGGAGCCGGACTTTGGCGCCACCGTGATCGTCGCCGGGAGCGCCTTCGGGATGTTGTTCCTGGCCGGGGTCAAGTTGGGGCATTTCCTGCTGGTGTCCGGTGGTGCGCTGGCGGCGGGCCTGGTGCTGATCGTGAGCGCACCCTACCGGCTCAAGCGGCTGACGGCCTATACCGACCCCTGGGCGGATCCCTACGATACCGGCTTTCAGCTGACCCAGTCGCTGATCGCCTTCGGTCGCGGCGAGTGGTTCGGTGTCGGACTGGGCAACAGCGTGCAGAAATTATTTTACCTGCCGGAGGCCCACACCGACTTCGTGTTCTCTATCTGGGCTGAGGAGACCGGCTTCGTCGGGGCGCTGGCGGTGATTTCCCTGTTCACCGCACTGATAGGCCGCATCTTCTGGGCGGGACGCAATGCGCTGGCCGCGGCCAATCCCTTTGGCGCATATGTATGTTACGGCGTCGCCCTGGTGTTTACCGGCCAGGCCTTCGTGAATATGGGTGTCAGCTGCGGCCTGTTGCCCACCAAGGGCCTGACCCTGCCCTTTGTCAGTTACGGCGGTACCAGCCTGATTGTCTGCTGCAGCATGCTCGCCCTGGTGTTGCGTATCGAGCGCGACACCCGCGCCCAGGCGAGGTCGAAGTGATGGCTGCCCTGCAGCCCCTGGTATTGATGACCGCCGGCGGCACCGGCGGCCACGTCTATCCGGCCCTCGCGGTGGCTGTCGAGTTGATGGCACGCGGCCTGCGGGTGGAGTGGGTGGGTACCGCCAGGGGGCTGGAGCACCGGGTGGTGCCTGCGGCGGGTATAACCCTGCACTGCCTGCCGGTGCGGGGCGTGCGCGGCAAATCAATTGTGCACAAGGCACTGGGTTTATGGTTCCTGCTGTTGTCCTCTTTCCAGGCCCTGTGGCTGCTGTACCGGCTGGCACCGGGTTGCGTGGTGGGCATGGGCGGCTACGTTGCCGGCCCTGCCGGTGTGGCCGCATGGCTGCTGCGCAAGCCCCTGCTGATTCATGAACAGAATGCGGTCGCGGGCACCACCAACAGGATGCTGGCGCCACTGGCGACCCGGGTGCTTGCCGCCTTCCCCGGCGCCTTCCGGGAGCGGGTCGAACACCGGGTGCTGGGCAATCCCGTGCGGCGCGCGCTGGTGGCAGCGGGCGCCTCGCGGCACTACGACTACGCCGGCCAGCGGCCACTGCGCCTGCTGGTACTGGGCGGTAGCCTGGGCGCCCAACCGATCAACGATGTCCTGCCGGGTACGCTGCGGGCGCTGCGCGCGGGCGGCCGGCAACTGGAGGTATGGCACCAGACCGGGGAGGCCCACGTCGCCGCCGTGCGAGCGAGCTACGGCGAGCTGCTTGGGGAATCCCTGCAGGTGGTGGCATTTATCGAGGATATGGCGGCTGCTTACGGCTGGGCCGACCTGGTGTTGTGCCGGGCCGGTGCCCTGACCGTGTCCGAACTGGCCATCATGGGGTGTCCCTCCATCCTGGTGCCGCTGCCGTACGCGATCGATGATCACCAGAGCGCCAACGCGCGCTCCCTCAGCGACTGCGGCGCAGCCATGTTATTGCGCCAGGCTGACATGACTGTCGAGTCGCTGGCGGCCTCCCTGCGGGGCTATATGGCCCACCCCCAGCTGCTGGCAAAGATGGCCGCAGCCGCTGCCGCTGCGGCGACGCCGGACGCGGCCGCCCGGGTGAGCGACTGTTGCGAGGAGCTCATTCGTGGCCGTTGAGCGCAATATTTATGCCGTGCCGGAAATGCGCCGGATCCGCCGCATTCACATGATCGGTATCGGCGGGGCGGGCATGAGCGGCATTGCCGAGGTGCTGGCAAACCTGGGCTATGAAGTATCCGGTTCCGATCTGCGGCCCGGCGCGGTCACCCATCGGCTCGAGTCCCGTGGGATCCGGGTTTGTATCGGCCACGCCGCTGCCAACATCGGCAGCGCCGACGTGGTCGTGGTTTCCAGTGCCGTGAACGAGGCCAACGCCGAGGTGGTGGCCGCCCGGGCGGCGCGGATTCCGGTGGTGCCGCGGGCGGAGATGCTGGCGGAACTGATGCGCTATCGCCACGGAATTGCGGTGGCGGGCACCCATGGCAAGACCACGACTACCAGCCTGATCGCCAATATATTCGGCGAGGCGGGTCTGGACCCCACCTTCGTCATCGGCGGCCTGGTCAACAGCGTGGGCAGCAATGCCCAACTGGGCGCCGGCAGGTTCCTGATTGCCGAGGCGGATGAAAGCGACGCCTCCTTCCTTCACCTGCAGCCCATGGTGACCGTGGTCACCAATATCGAAGCGGACCATATGGATACCTATGGCGGCGATTTCGCGCTGCTGCGTCGCACCTACCTGGAGTTCCTCCACAACCTGCCTTTCTACGGTATCGCCGTGCTGTGCGTGGACGACCCGGTCATCCGCGAGCTGTTGGGCGAGGTCACCCGGCAGATTATCACCTACGGCGTAGCCGAGGATGCCGACTACCGCATCGAGGGGCTGGAGACAGAAGGTCACGCCACTCGCTTTGTCGTGCATCGCCCGGGTGGCAGAGCGCCGCTGGCGGTGCGCCTGAATATGCCCGGTAGCCACAACGTGCTGAACGCCACTGCCGCCGTGGCGGTGGCCTGTGATGAGGGCCTGGATGACACCGCGATCCTGCGGGGGCTGACCGGTTTTGCCGGGGTCGGCCGGCGCTTCACCCGCATGGGCGAGCTGGCGCTGCCCGGTGGTACCGCCCAGTTGGTCGACGACTACGGGCACCACCCCACCGAGGTCCGGGCCACGCTGGAATCGTGCCGCCAGGTCTGGCCGGAGCGGCGGGTGGTGATGATTTATCAGCCCCATCGCTACACCCGCACCAGGGACCTGTACGAGGACTTCGTCGCCGTGCTGTCGCGCTGTGACGTGTTGCTGTTGCTGGATGTCTATCCCGCGGGCGAAGACCCGATCCCCGGGGCGGACAGCCGCAGCCTCGCCCGCAGCATCCGCCAGCGCGGCCAGGTGGAACCGATTTTTGTCGAGCGGATCGAGGATGTGCCCGAGCTGCTATGCGGCATCGTCGGCGCGGGCGATGTGGTGATCACCCAGGGAGCGGGCAATATCGGTCGCCTGGCGCAGGATCTGCTGACTATGAATTTTGCAAAGGAGGCTCGGGTATGAGCCTGGACGCACTGCGGGCAGCGCCGGTAGCCGTCCTGTTGGGCGGCAGCTCAGCCGAGCGCGAGGTGTCACTGCAAAGTGGGCAGACCGTGATCGATGCGTTGCGCTCGCAGGGCTTCGAGGTGCGACCGGTGGACCCCTCCGCGGCGGACTGGATTGCGCAGCTGCACGGCGTGTCCTGTGCCTTCATCGCACTGCATGGCCCGGGGGGCGAGGATGGCAGCATGCAGGGTGCCCTGCAGGCGCTGAAGATTCCCTACACCGGTTCCCGGGTGCTCGGTTCAGCCCTGGCCATGGACAAATTGCGCAGCAAACAGTTATGGCAGGGTATCGGCTTGTCCACCAGCGGCTTCACCAGGCTGACCCCTGACACCGACTGGCAGCAGGTGATCGATCGCCTCGGCAAGGTGTTCGTAAAGCCGACCTGTGAGGGTTCCAGCATAGGCATGACATCGGCAGACAGTGCAGCGACCCTGGAGCAGGCTTTCCGCACCGCGAGCGAGTATGGCGGCGGGGTGCTCGCCGAGCATTTTATCGACGGTCCGGAATACACCGTGGCCATCCTCGGTGACGAGGTGTTGCCATCCATCCGGCTGGAGACCGACAACGAATTCTACGATTACGAAGCGAAGTACATCTCCAACGATACCCGCTACCACTGCCCCAGCGGCCTGACAGCGGCGGAGGAAGCGGAGATGGGCGCGCTGGCGCTGCGGGCGTTTCGCTCCCTGGGTTGTGCCGTCTGGGGACGCGTGGATGTCATGCGGGACAGTGGCGGCAGGTTTTATGTGCTGGAAGTCAACACCATTCCCGGCATGACCTCCCACAGCCTGGTACCCATGGCGGCAAGGGCCGCGGGCATGGACATCCAGGCACTGGTGGGTCGTATCCTGGAACTGAGCCATGAGGAGTGGCGCTAGCATGCGTGCGACCAGGCAGGACAGGGTGACACCCGCAACTCGCCGCGAGCGGGCACCCGGGGCCCGGTTCCGAAAACCGGCCCATGGCGCCACCCGCAAGGCACCGGCGCCGGCAGCGACAGCGGCGGTGAAGGCTCAGCGCAAGCCATCTGCCTGGCTTAATCGGATCATCATCCTGGCGGGCGCGGGAGTGGTTCTGGCGGCGGCCCTGCAGGCCTATATCACTTTGCAGTCCATACCGGTGCAGCACGTGACCGTAACCGGCGAACTCGAGCACACCCAGACCGGGCTGATCCAGGACATGATCCGGCCGGCGCTTGTGGGCGGTTTCCTGCATGCGGACCTGCAGCGCATCCGCGCCGAGTTGGAAGCGCTGCCCTGGATTTACCGGGCCACGGTGCAGCGCCGCTGGCCCAATGCCCTGGAAATCCACGTGGTGGAACAGCTGCCGATCGCCCGCTGGGGTGACAGCGGATTCCTCAACCATGAAGGCGAGGTGTTTGCGTCCGACTCCAGTCAGGACTGGCAGGGGCTGCCGCGCCTGGATGGCCCCGCCGACAGCGCCAAGGCGCTGGTGGCAGGTTACCAGCGCCTCGTCGACCTGCTGGCGCCGCTGAATCTGTCGGTAGCGCAGTTGACGGTGGATGAGCGCGGCCAGGTAGAAGTGATTCTGGCCGGCGGCATGCAACTGCTGTTGGGCAGCGAGGATTACCTCGAGCGCATGAATCGATTTATAGAGCTCTATCGCATGGAGCTGGCAGCACGGGCGGCGGAGGTCGAGCGGGTGGATTTGCGCTACGAGACGGGAGTCGCGGTGGCTTTTACCGAGTCATCGCGGGTAGCGGGAATATAAGCACATAACAAGCGGCACAGGAGAGACACTGCCATGGGCAGCGTGCAGGATAAGAAAATGATCGTCGGCCTGGATATCGGCACTTCCAAGGTCGTGGCGATTGTCGGGGAAATTGGCCCGGAAGGGCAGATCGAGATCGTCGGTATCGGGTCCCACCCTTCCAAGGGGATGAAAAAGGGGGTGGTCGTCAATATCGAGTCGACCGTGCAGTCGATCCAGCGGGCGGTGGAGGAAGCCGAACTGATGGCGGGTTGCCAGATCCACTCGGTCTACGTGGGTATCGCCGGCAGCCACATCCGCAGCCTCAATTCCCACGGCATCGTGGCGATCAAGGACCGGGAGGTGTATGCCCATGACCTGGAACGGGTGATCGACGCGGCCCAGGCGGTGGCGATCCCGGCTGACCAGAAGATCCTGCACATTCTTCCGCAGGAATATGTCATCGATAACCAGGAGGGCATCAAGGAACCACTGGGCATGTCGGGCGTGCGGCTGGAGGCCAAGGTGCACCTGGTCACCTGCGCGGTGAACGCTGCCCAGAATATCGAGAAGTGTATCCGGCGCTGCGGTCTCGAGGTCGAGGAAATCATTCTCGAACAGCTCGCCTCCAGCTACTCGGTGCTCACCGATGACGAGCGCGAACTGGGTGTATGCCTGGTGGATATCGGCGGC
>CAYTDW010000113.1:0-7229 GCA_964436585.1 uncultured Halioglobus sp.
CACATGTCCAAGCAAACCGAACCGACATTCCTGTTCGTACCCGGCCTGCGCGACCACGTTGCCGAGCACTGGCAAACCCTGCTGGCGGAGCAACTGCCGCAGGCGGTCACCGTGCCGCCCCTCACCGCGGACAAGCTCAGCTGCGCCGCGCGCGTGGCGGCGATCGAAGACGCCCTGGCGCGGATCGATGGCGATGTGGTACTCGTGGCCCACAGCGCGGGAGCGATCATGGTGGTGCACTGGGCGCTGCAGTCCTCGCGCCGTATCCGCGGCGCCCTGCTCGCCGCGCCGCCGGACCTGGAACATCCGCTGCCGGCCGGCTACCCTGCACTCGACGACCTGGTCGCGGGGGGCTGGACCCCGATTCCGCGCCGGCGCCTGGCATTTCCCAGCATCGTGGTGGCCAGCGACAACGACCCACTGGCGCGGCTTGAGCGGGTGGAGGGTTTCGCCCGCGACTGGGGCAGTGAGCTGGTCAACGCCGGCGCGGTCGGGCACCTGAATCCCGCCGCCGGCTTCGGCGACTGGCCGCTGGCGGCAGAGCTGATTCGCCGCTTCTGAGCGCGGGCCACGCGCGCATCACTCGAGGAAATGCCAACATGTTGAACTGGTTCCTGATCCTGGTTCCCGTCTCGGTGCTGCTTGAACTCTTCTACCCTACAGCCCATGTGTGGATTTTCGCGACGTCCGCGCTGGCTATTTTTCCTCTCGCCGGATGGATGGGGCTGGCGACGGAAGAGCTCGCGAATCATTCGGGGGAGGGCGTAGGGGGGCTGCTCAACGCGACCTTTGGCAATGCCGCCGACCTCGTCATCATGGTAGTCGCGCTGAAGAGCGGACTGTACGACATTGTCAAGGCAGCCCTGGCCGGCGCCATCATCGGCAACATCCTGCTCGTGCTCGGCGTGGCAATGATCGCGGGCGGCAGCAAGTTCAATATCCAGTCCTACAATCCGCTGGCGGCGCAGTCACAAACCACCATGCTGGCGCTCGGTGCGATTGCCCTGATGCTACTGGCGATACTGAGACAGCTGGGAGGGGCCGTCGACCCGACGCTTGGTCCCAATGTCAGCCTGGTCATTGCCTGCGTGTTGCTGACGGTCTATGCGCTGAATCTCGTGTTCCAGCTCTTTACCCACAAGCGGCTGTTTGCCGGTGAGCGTCTCGATGACGAGGGAGGCCCGACCCGGGGCTGGAGCGTCCGGCGCGCGCTGCTGGTGCTCGCGGTTTCAACCTTCCTGATAGCCTGGATCAGCGAAAATCTGGTGGGCGCGATCGGGCCTACCACCCACGAGTTTGGTTTGAACAGCGTGTTCGTTGGCGTATTCCTCATTTCGATCCTCGGCAACGCGTCTGAACTGGCCACCGCCGTGCGTGCCGCGAGGAACGATCGCATGGACCTCTCACTCTCGATCGCGGTCGGGTCCAGCGTGCAGATCGTCTTGTTCCTGGCGCCCCTGCTCGTCCTGCTGAGCCAGGTCATCGGGCCGCGGCCAATGGACCTGATGTTTCGCCCCGGCCTGGTTTTTGCCGTGTTCTTCGCGGTCTGGATCGCGGCGCAGGTGGCGAGCGACGGCGAGTCCCATTGGCTCAAGGGCGCGCAACTGCTCGCGATATACGTGATCCTGGGCGTGCTGTTCTTCTACGCTCCAATCCCCGTCTCCCCTGCGGGAACGGGATGAACTTCATCGCAGCCCAGAGGCGCCCGATTCGCTGGCGCGAAGTTGTGGCCTGAAAACCAGGTCTCCCGGCTGTACCGGGTTTTTGGCCATCTCTTCGCCGGCAGTCGAGGCCAACGACTGTCGAAGCCAACGACTGGACAAATAGGGGTCCCCGGGGCTACGCTGCGGCGACTCGGCAGCTGTCACGAATTGAAAAGGTCCTGTCACGGAAAGATAAGCGGCTGGATGCGGCCTGCCGGACGATAAGAAGACATTGACCACCCGGATTCACGCCCATGTCACAGACCTCTCGGTGCTTGTGTGCCCGATTCGATCGGTTAAGCATGAAACTAACCATGGAGAGGATGGTGGAGAACTGGAAGTCGACAATGCAAAAAGAACGTTATACGAAACTTACAACAGCGGTCGCTGTTGTTTTGCTTCTGGAAATCCTGTCCCCCGTAATCGCAAGCGCGCAAGACAGCACAGCTGGCTCCGGTTTCTTCCTATGGACCGACAATAGCATTTCGTTGCTCCCCTGGGGTGACAATTTCAAGGTGGACCCGGAAGAGCAATCAACCTTGACCCTTGAGCATGCGCACGAGTCGAACATCGGTGATTTATTCATGTTTGTTGATTTCACCAAATTTCACGACGCCGACGACAACGAATCAACCTGGTATGGGGAGTTCGGCCCCCGTCTCAGTTTCGGCAAGCTTCTGGACGAGGATTTGTCTTATACGTTTTTCGACAGCAGTTTGTTCGAAGTCAAGGATGTCCTGCTCGCACTGCAATACGAGCGTGGGGAAGATCCGGATATTGCCGAAGCCGCGCTTGTCGGCATCGGCTTCAACCTCGATGTGCGGGAGGCCGGGGTTCTGGGCAGGCTGAGTAAATTCAACTATGTGCAGCTAAATATCTATGGTCGTGACGAACTCATAGACGGGGCGGATGACGGCTTCAACGACATGCAGATCAGCATGATTGCCAGTTATCCATTTGCCGTCGGCAGCACACAGTTCCTGATAGACGGCTATTTTGACTGGGTGCTCGGACTTGGCAACGAAGATTGGAGTTACCACCTCAACCCACAGGTCACCATGGATCTGGGCGCCAAGTGGCGCCACCCCAACAAGTTATTCGTAGGTGTGGAATTGGACATGTGGCTGCAAAAATACCAGATTCCCAGCTCATCTGACCTGAATACAGATCAATATGCCTATAGCTTGCTCGTGAAATATCACTTCTAATCAAACCCCCAACGTATTGCGGACTCCAGGAGGCTATTCATGTCAACCAACAAAATGCCGAAACCACAAAAGGCAATCCGTGGTCCTGTGCTGACCTTCACCGGCGACCCTTTCAAGGACGGTCTGGAAGACACCATGGTGCACGAGCCGGATGCGATCGTGGCATTCGGCGATGGCGTCATCACCCACTTCGGCCCGGCCGATAAAGTAAAATCACAGCTACCTGCCGATCTGGAAATACGCAACTACGGCCCCGATTCACTCATCTCCGCCGGCTTTCTTGACAGCCATGTTCACTTTCCGCAAACGCCGATGATAGCGGCCTTCGGCGAGCAGTTACTCGATTGGCTGAACAAATACACGTTCCCGACTGAGCGCAAATACGCGGACAAGGCATTTGCTTCATCAGTTGCCAAAATGTTCCTGGACGAGTGCTTGAGGAACGGGATCACCACCAGTTGTGTGTACTGCACGGTATTTCCACAGTCGGTGGATGCATTATTCGAAGAGGCGGAGCGGCTGGGCCTGCGAATTGCGGCGGGAAAAGTGTTGATGAATCGCAATGCACCGGATTATCTGCTCGACACCACCCAGAGCGGCTATGACGACTCCAAAGCGCTCATAGGCAAGTGGCATGGCCGCGGTCGATTGATGTACGCCATAACACCGCGCTTTGCGCCCACCAGCACCGCCGACCAGCTTGTTTCAGCCGGCGAACTGTGGAGTGAGTTTCCGGATTGCTACATGCAAACCCACGTCTCCGAGAACAAAAACGAAGTTGCCTGGGTGAAGGAATTATTTCCAGAGCGAAAAGGCTATCTCGATGTCTACGATCACAGTGGTCTATGCCGACCGCGCGCGGTGTTTGGCCACGGGATCCACCTGACCGAGGAGGAGTTATCGTGTATGCATCATACCGGTTCGGCGATTTCCCATTGCCCCACCTCGAACTTTTTTCTCGGCAGCGGCTACCTCGACGTGTTTCGCGCGAAGGATGCCAGGCGGCCGGTTCGGGTCGGCCTCGGTACCGACCTCGGCGCAGGAACGTCATTCTCTATCCTGCTCACACTCAATGAGGCCTACAAGGCCGCGCAGCTGAATAACCAGGTACTTACCGCGGGTCACGCGTACTACCTGGCCACCCGCGGTACCGCCCAGGCCATGTACATTGAAGACAAAGTGGGAAGTATCGCTCCCGGTATGGAGGCAGACCTGGTGGTCCTCGACATGAAATCCACGCCCATCATTGATTACCGCATGCAGTTTGTCGAAGACTTCAATGAAGCCCTTTTTGTGCAGATGACCCTTGGTGACGACCGCGCAGTACAAGCTACATATGTTGCGGGGGAACTGCGTCATGAAAGGTCGAAGCACTAACCAATTTAACAATAAGCAGCGTCCAACAGGAGATCAGGCATGCCAGTTACTAATCAGGATTCAGGTAGTATAAAACTCGGCGGCGCGATGGCATGGTGGGTGTGGGCCCTCGCTGTCACCTTCGTCGTGTATCTGTTCAGTTTTCAAACGGGTTATTCGATTGTAAACCCGAACGTGCAGGCGGATGTCGGGCTATCGATTAGCCAGGTGAGTACCATCGCTGCTGTATATACCTGGGCATTCGCCATCTGCCAGTTCTTTGGTGGCGCACTGCTTGATCGCCTGGGTTCACGCAAGGTGCTGCCGATTTCCATTGCATTGGTTACCATCGGTATCTTTGTATTTGCCAATGCCACCAGCTTTGAAACCCTGTTGTTGTCTCAGGTGATTGTCGCCGCTGGTTCGTGCACGGGATTTGTTGGTGCCGGTTACGTCGGTGGCCAATGGTTTGGGATGGCCAAGTTCAGTTTTATGTTCGGTCTGGTTCAGGTTGGAGCAGCGCTCACTTCTGCATTCTCAGTGAACCTGATCGGTGTTGGCCTCGAGGTGATGTCCTGGCGAGAACTGTTTAATGCCACGGCGATTTTCGGCATCGTATTGTTTGTCGTCGGCCTGATTTATATTCGAAACCCGGCACCAGTAGTAAGCAGTGGTACCGGCAACTTTTTCAGCGCCGTGCTGAAAAGCATGCTCGATGTGGCGAAAATTGGGCATGTATGGGTCGCCTCACTCGGTGGTGCGTTCTCCTTTGGTTTGCTGCTCTCACTGGGCGTGGTGTGGATGCCAAAATTGCTTATGGTGCACGGAATCAGTGAGACCTACGCTGGTCTGGGCGCCTCACTCTTGTGGCTGGGCCTGGCCGTGGGTAGCGCCGTGGTTCCACACTGGTCTGACAGGATTCAGCGCCGCAAACTCCCTATCATTCTCGGTGGCGTGTTGCAGCTTTTGGCACTGCTTGGGCTGGTTTACATTTCCGGTATTTCCGTCGGGCTGGCGCTCACCCTCTGCTTTATTCTTGGGTTCGCCAACGCCGCCCATATGCTGGCATTCAGTACCGCAGCCGACGTGGTCCAACCACAACAGATCGGCACTTCCGCCGCCATTGTTAACGGTTTGATGTTTATACTCGGTGGTATTCTCATCAGTCGACCCGGTTTTCGCATTGGGGTCGGGCTGGAGCAGGGCATTGAACCCAGATCCCTGGAGATCGCCCAGTATGCAACTGTTCCCCTCATCATCGCTGGCGTACTCGCGGTGGTGTTGGCCGTCATTATGCGCGAAACCTACCCACGCAAAAATCACGATTAGCAGCGCGGAACATATGACGAATGTCAAAGCTGGCAGCGCAGCGGATGTAGGCGGTGCGCGAGCCTGGGGTGTGTGGCTTATAGCCGTCTTTTTTGTCGTCTATTACTTCAGCTTCCAGACGGGCTATTCCATCGTCAATGCCAGTGTCCAGCAGGACGTTGGCCTGACGATCTCGCAGGTGGGCATCATCGCGGCCCTCTACACCTGGATGTTTGCCATCCTGCAATTCCTGAGCGGGCCACTGCTAGATCGTGTAGGCGCCCGCAAGGTGTTGCTGCCGGCCATACTACTGGTGACCATAGGTATCTTCCTGTTTGCAGGGGCCGATAGTTTCAGGGTTCTGCTGATTTCACAGGCATTTATCGCCCTCGGTGCCTGTGCCGGTTTCGTCGGGGCGGGTTATGTCGGCGGGACCTGGTTCGGCTGGGCAAAATTCAGTTTTATGTTCGGCCTGGTGCAATTCTCAGCGTCCCTGTTTTCCGCATTTAACCAGAATATTTTGTCCTGGGCCCTCACCGTCGCGCCCTGGCGGGACTTGTTCAATTACGTCGGCGGATTGGGCGTTGCACTGTTTGTTGTGGCTTTTCTTTGGCTGCGGGACCCGGCGCCAGTGGTTGTCAGTGGCGCGCGGGGAGTCGGTGCCTTTTTTGCGAGCGTCTTTCGATCAATGGCCAAGGTGGCGAAATCGCCGATGGTTTGGGTGGCGGCTGCGTTTGGGTCGCTGGTCTTTGGCGTGATGTTGGCACTGGGTGTGGTGTGGGGACCAAAACTGATGATGGTTCGTGGCCTCGAGGCAGGTACGGCCAACTTTGCGTCATCGCTTTTGTGGCTGGGACTCGCTTCCGGATGCTTTATCACACCCTGGGTTTCTGATCGAATGGGTAGACGCAAATTGCCCATCATTATCGGCATGATGGTACAAGTCACTGCCCTCGCACTACTGCTTTATGCACCAGCGCTGGGCGTCGGTTCTGCTATGGCATTGTGCTTTGCATTTGGCTTCGGCAATTCAGTCCACATGCTGGCTTTCAGCGTGGCGGCCGATGTGGTCGAGCAGGAAACCATCGGTACTTCAGCCGCAATCGTCAATGGAATTATGTTTATTCTCGGCGGTATCATGATCAGCCGAGCCGGTATGCGCATTGGTATTGGCCACGAGGCAGGTTTGGTGCCGGCGTCCCTGACACTCGCACAGTTTGCCATCCAGCCGTTGATGATTTCCGTCACCATCGCGCTCATTATTTCCTTGTTCATACGCGAAACACATCCATCCTTCGTGGGTTCCCTGAAGCAGTAACCGCTGCATTTTCGCTGCTACCACGAACGGAGAGTTGATGACCCTGTACTTGCGGGGGCGGCAGCAGGATGGCCTGGGCCGTCCGCCTTACTGGCCAGCGAAACGGCAGGTGATGGGCGATGTCGGAAACAGGGCAAGTGAGGAGCCGCTCGCTGTTTCCATTACCGCCCCGATAGAGTAAGATGCGGACCCCGCTATGCGCCCGTTCCCTTTCGGCGTACTCGCATCAATCACCAACCCAAGAGAAACACCATGACATTTGACGAGCTCGGCCTGGCCGCGCCACTGCTGCGCGCAGTAAAGGAAAAAGGCTATACCGAGCCATCACCCATACAG
>CAYTDW010000114.1:0-7211 GCA_964436585.1 uncultured Halioglobus sp.
GTCGCCCGGGAAATCCTCGGGACGGGCAAGCTGCTCCATGGCGGCGGCCGGGGCGAGGAGATCGGCCGGCTGTTCCGGGAGGACAAGACCCGGCTGGCGGCTTACAACCTCAGGGACTGCGAGCTGGTGTCGGAGATATTCGAGCGCACCGCCCTGCTGGATTTCGCCATCGCCCGCACGGCGATGACCGGGCTGAATATCGATCGCATGGGCGGCTCGGTGGCCTCCTTCGACAACCTGTACCTGCCGCGGCTGCACCGCGGCGGCTTCGTCGCCCCCAACGCCAGCCCCGACCACAGCGGCAGCCCGGGGGGCTTCGTGCTGGATTCCAGCCCGGGGCTCTACGACCATGTGCTGGTGCTCGACTTCAAGAGCCTCTACCCCAGCATCATCCGCACCTTTTGCGTCGATCCCCTGGGCCTGGCCCTGGCAACAAGCCCTGGCGAGGGGGCCGAACTTGCGGCAGAGGATACGGTGCCGGGCTTCCTGGGGGCGCGTTTCGCCCGGGCCGGACACATCCTGCCCGGCCTGATCCAGCAGCTGTGGCAGCAGCGGGACGCGGCGAAAAAGGCTGCCGATGCGCCCCTGTCCCAGGCCATCAAAATCATCATGAACAGTTTCTACGGCGTGCTGGGCAGCCCGGGCTGCCGCTTCTTCGATCCGCGCCTGGCCAGTTCCATCACCCTGCGCGGCCACCAGATACTCAACCGCACCCGCGACTACATCGAACAGGCGGGGCACCGGGTGATCTACGGCGACACGGACTCGGTCTTTGTCTGGATCCGCGAAGCGCGGGATGACGCCCAGGCGCTTGCCGCCGGCGACACGCTGCAGCGCGACCTCAACGCCTGGTGGCGCCGCAACGTAGAGGAGGAATTCGGCCTGGACAGTGTGCTCGAAGTGCAGTTCGAGACCCATTTCAAGCGCTTCCTCATGCCCACCGTGCGCGGCTCTGAGATGGGCAGCAAGAAACGCTATGCCGGGGTGGTGGCGGGCCCGCAGGGCGACCGCCTGGTGTTCAAGGGGCTGGAAAACGTGCGCACCGACTGGACCCGGCTCGCCCGGGAATTCCAGGAGGAGCTCTACCGGCGCATTTTCGCCCAGGAACCCTTCGAGGCCTATGTGCGCCAGCTGGCCGCCGAGGTGCTGGCGGGTGCGCGGGATGAACAGCTGGTGTACCGCAAGCGCCTGCGGCGACGGCTGGATGACTACGAGCGCAATGTGCCGCCCCATGTGCAGGCGGCGCGACTGTGCGCCGAGCGCAAACTGCCGGTGCCGTCCCGGGGTGACTGGGTGGAATACGTGATTACCAGCGCTGGCGCGGAGCCCGCAGCAAAGCCGCTGGCGCCGCTGGATTACCAGCACTACGTGGATCGCCAACTGGAGCCGGTGGCGGACGGCATCCTCGGCTTTGTCGGCAGCTCATTCGCCGCCTTGACCGAGCGGCAGATCGGGCTGTTCCAGTGACGTTGGGCTCAGGTTTCCTGGTGCCTGTTTTTGCAGCCATCAGGAACTGCCTGGCAATGCTCAAAGCTGAGTCATTTTGCGTAATTGGATGGTTTTGGATGGACTAATGGATGGAGGTAAGGCATTATCAATCGGGTGGAATTGGATGGACAAATGGGCGGCATGCTCAATACGTCGACGTTAAAAATCACATCCCAGGTTCTGACGCTGATTGCCGAGGTGGATGAATTCAAGGGTGCATGGCGTGCCCTAGGGCGGCTTGCTCCCGAACGCCTGTCCAGCCTGCGCCATATTGCGACTATCGAGAGCATTGGCTCCTCCACCCGAATCGAGGGGGCAAAGCTGTCCGACCGAGAGGTCGAGCTGCTTTTGTCCAACATCCAAATCAAGTCATTCGCGAGCCGCGATGAGCAAGAAGTGGCAGGTTATGCCGAAGTCATGGAAACGGTCTTCGAGAGTTGGGACGCTATCGATGTTACCGAAAATCATATCAAGCAACTTCACGCCAGCTTGCTGCAATATTCAGATAAAGATGCGCGTCATCGAGGCGACTATAAGAAGCTCGACAACCATGTTGTCGCCCTCGATGAAAGCGGCGAAGAAATCGGCGTTATTTTTGCAACCGCAACCCCGTTCGAGACCCCACGCCTAATGGAGGAATTGGTGCAATGGATGCAAGCCGTACAAAAGGCGAAGGAAATGCATCCTCTGCTGGCCATTGCTATTTTCGTCGTCGTGTTCCTGGCGATCCATCCTTTTCAGGACGGCAATGGTCGCCTGTCACGGGTGTTAACAACACTGCTGCTGTTGCGCGCCGGATATGCTTATGTGCCCTATAGCTCGATGGAAAGCATTATCGAGCACAGCAAGGACGCTTATTACCTTGCTTTGCGCCGCACCCAGGGAAAAATTCGCACGAACAGGCCGGACTGGCAACCGTGGACGATCTATTTTCTGAAGGCGCTGAAGCAGCAAAAAGATCGCCTGGAGAAGAAAATTGAGCGCGAGCACATTCTGCTGGGTGATTTACCCGAACTATCAGTCCAAATCCTCGAACTGTGCCGCGAGCGGGGCCGTGTCACTGTCAGCGTAATTGCAAAAATCACCGGGATCAGCCGCAATACCATCAAGGACCATGTCTCTACTCTTACGGATAAAGGGCACTTGACCCGCCACGGCGCAGGTCGTGGCGTCTGGTATGCGCTGAATTAAAAAAACCGCGACGCATTTATTTTCTATAAATAAATATGTCCCCCCTTGCTACAAGTTCTGAAAGCAACTATGCGGCCAACTCGATACTAACAGTCCGACCAATTCGAGCTTCAAGAGTAATAAGCATTTCAAGGCTGAATTTTTCCCACTTCCCGCGAACGAGATCGGATACTCTTGATTGCGCAATACTGAGTTGGTTTGCAGCTTCCGCCTGTGTCAGTCCTTTTTCCTCTATATAAGTCCGAAGGTCACTCATAAGAGTGGCGCGCATCTGCAATACAGCTGCTTCAGCTGGCTCGAACCCAAGATCAAGAAAAATATTACTAGCGATCTTTTTGCTACGCTTTTTCACGATTTTCAACCTCCTTATATCGTTGCTTGGCAAGCGCTATATCGGATTGCCTGGTCTTCCGTGTCTTTTTTTCAAAGGCATGCAAGACGCATACTTTGTCCAGAAATTTCGCGACATAGATAACTCGCCATTCACCCTCCTTGTGAATTCGAATTTCCATGGCACCTGTACCTACAGCTTTCATGGGCTTCCAATCAGACGGCTCCTGCCCCATTTGTACGAAATTCAACTGAAATCCTACGTCTCTACGGGCTTCTGCTGGAAAACTCTTTATATCTTCCAGACAGCTGCCGATAAATTCCAGTGCTTTCATGCCGGAAAATATATAAGTTCATTTATAATTTATCAAGAAATTTATATACTGCTGTGAGCTAACAACTTTCACCATACACGCCCGTCGGATAGAACCGCCTCTTCAGCGGGAACAATTGTCTGTAAGGCTTATCAATGCCCCGTCATCACCTGTTCCGGGCTGGAGCGGGCGCTACGCCTTTTCCCCCCCCCCCGTGCTTGTAACCGGCGCGCGCCCATTCGATAATCACCGGCCCTAACAAGGAATCGACGTATGCCGACACTCACCAGGTTTTTTTTCCGGCTCACACTCGCGGCGAGCTGCGCGCTCGCCCTGTTCGCCTGCAGCATCAACTCGGAGGTCACCAACAGCTATGTCGATCCTGAATTCAACAAGCTGGGTGTGCACGGCGTGCTGGTAGCGGCCGTGGCGAAGGAACCGGCACATCGTATCGAGTTCGAGGACGCATTCACCAAGGCACTGGTGCGCAGGGGCGTCGATGCCGTGGCCAGCCATACTCTGGTTCCCCAGCACAAGCCGGCGGCAGAGGAGATCATTGCCGCGGCAGGGAAGGCCGGGCTCGATACCATTCTCGTCACCCGCTACGTCGGGGAGAAAGTCGACGAGGTCTTTCACCCGGGGGCGGTTTACTACGCGGTCACGCCGGCCTATGACCCTGGCTACTACGGCAATTTCGGCGGCTATTACGGCCGTGCAGTCGAGGTGGCCTACCAGCAACCGGTATGGACGGCCAACGTCAGCCACGCCATGATCTCGGACCTGTACGTGGCGAAAACCCAGGCCCGGGTCTGGCAGGCCGTGTCAGAAACGATTGAATCGAGCAGTAACAGCCAGGTCATGAATGACGCGATCGACGCCCTGATAGGCAACCTGAAGGAAAAAGGTCTGCTGAACTGAAGTCCGTTTGTTGATGCTGGTTGGCATTACGCCGCTGTTTGAAACTTTATTTGTAATCCCAACGCTTTAGCTATTTTCGCCACTGTGGCAAAAGTGGGATTGCCTTGCTCGGAAAGAGCCTTGTAAAGTCCCTCCCTGGAAATACCGGCTTCCCTGGCAAGCTGGCTCATATTCTTCGCCCGTGCAATGACCCCGAGAGCATGGATGATGTAAACAGGATCATCGCTTCCCTCTTCCAGCACAGCTTCCAGATACGCCTGAATATCTTCCTCAGTTTTTAGATATTCAGCAGAATCCCAACGACTTAACTTAACTGTCATTTTCTACACCTCCCGTTGCTGGACCAGTTCGGGCCTGCCGGGTCAATCCAGACCGGGTCAATCCCCGAAAAATTCCGCGCGCAGCGCGGGGTAATCCGCAGCGGGCAGGCGCGGCCCGTAGTTGGCGACGATCCTGCCTGCGGCCAGGCTGGCAAAGCGCCCCGCGGTGGCGAAGTCCTCCCCCCGGGAAATCGCGTAAAGGAAGGCACCGGCGAACATATCGCCGGCGCCATTGCTGTCCACCGCCTGCACCTGGTGCGGCGGGATGGCCACCTGCTCGCTGCCGTCAAAGGTGATGGCGCCCTCGGCGCCACGGGTGATCACAAAGCTTTTGGCGATGTGCTTCAGCTTTTCGATCGCCACCGCCAGTGAGTCGGTCTCTCCCCACTGCAGCGCTTCCGCCTCGTTGCAGAACACCAGGTCCAGGCCGTTGCCGATAATCCGGGCCATGCCTTCGCGGAAATATTCCACCATGCCCGGATCGGAGAAACTCAGTGCGGTTTTCACCCCGGCATCCTGGGCCAGTTCCCGCGCCCTCACGGCCGCGGCCAGCCCGGTGGCCGAGGTCACCAGGTAGCCTTCTATGTAGAGGTATTCCGAGGCGGCGATGGCGGCCGCATGCAGGTCCTCCACCGACAGGGTTTCGCTGATGCCCAGGAAAGTGTTCATGCTGCGTTCGGCGTCGGGGGTGATGAGCACCAGGCACTTGCCGGTGGTGCCTGCGGCCCGGCTGCCATTGAGTCCGTGGTCAACCCCGGCGGCTTCCAGGTCGGCGACGTAAATATCACCATCCCGGTCCGCGGCCACCTTGCAGGACATGAAGGTGGGGCCCCCGAACTGGGCGGTGGCGATCATCGAGTTGCCGGCACTGCCGCCGCTGGCGTGGCTGGCCTTGACCAGGTGGCCCTGCAGGTGGGCCAGCAACTGCGCCTGGCGCGCCTCGTCCACCAGGGTCATCATGCCCTTGTCGACATTCATCTGCGCCAGATCCTCGTCCTGCACCTTGATCTCGGTGTCCACCAGCGCCGCGCCGATGCCGTATGCCACGTACTTTTTCATGGAGTCTGCCGTCCAGTCCTGTGTGCCGGCTATTATCCCGATCTGCCGGCCGATTTAAACAGCTGATTTGAATACCCTGGCGTGCAGTTCACCACATCAGCCGCCGGTTTCGCGGCTGATGTGGAGCGTGCGCGTGGGATAGGCAAACTCGATGCCGCGCTCGAGGAACCCCCGGCACAGGGCCAGGTTGATCGCCTGTTGAATATCCATGTAGATGTTGTAATCCGGGGACTGGACATAGTAGACCACTTCGAAGTCGTAAGAACTTTCGCCAAAACCCTTGAAGTGCGCCCGGTCGAAGCGGGTCTTGTCGATGGCCGCTACTATCTGCTTCACCAGCGGCGGTATCGCTTCCAGCTGTTCCGGTGTGGTCTGGTAAATCACCCCAAAAGTGAACGGCACCCGGCGCTCGTACATGCGCTTGAAATTGCGGATCCGGCTGTTGAGCAGGTCGGAATTGGAAAAAATCAGCTGTTCCCCGGACAGGCTCCGCAACCGGGTGGTCTTGATGCCGATTTTTTCCACCTCGCCGAGGTGATCGTCGACGATGATGAAATCCCTTACGACGAAGGGCTTGTCCAGGACAATAGAGAGCGACGCGAACAGGTCGCCGAGAATATTCTGCACTGCCAGGGCGATGGCCACGCCGCCGATTCCCAGCCCCGCCACCAGTGCCGTCACGTCGTAGCCGAGGTTGTCGATCACCAGCACCGCCGCCAGTGACCAGATGATAAGGCGTGCGACGAAGGACATACCCTGGACTGCCGAAACCGTGCCGGGGTCTGTGTCCCGGTGGGTGCTGGAAAAATGGGCAATATATTCCGACACCCCACGGTTGGCCCACAGCGCGACCTGAAGCGTGACCACGATCACCAGCACGATTTTTGGAACGGTTTCCGCCCGGCCGAGCTCCAGGAAGCGCGTGCCCGCCCACAGGGAAACGAAGATGAGCGTGAAAGACCGGGTCGAGCCCAGTACCGCAACCAGGATATTATCGACCACCGTGGAGGTACTCTTGCTGATGCGGTGCATGTTGCGTCGCAGGAAGCGCAGTAGCGCCGAGAGCACCAGGTACAGGCCGAGGGCGACGCCGATGGCGAGTGCCCAGGAGAGCAGGCTATTGCCCGCCAGTTCGAAAGAATCGAGGGAATCCAGCAGCATATTCATAAAGTTACTGACACCGGCGGGCTGTTGTGAGTTCAGTACGGGGGATAACAAATTTGGCGGTCGCAGGCAAACCCTGTGACCGCGTTACCAGTGCGCGATCAACTGCGCGGTGACCAGAATGAGGAGTATTACACAGTGCAACCGGTAATCCTGCCACCAGCGCAGCCCCTGCGTCGGCGCGGCCCGGGCTGCGTGAAATGTGAACTGTGTGACCTGCTCAGCCGTGGGAGGTGAGGAGACGAGACTGCTCGCGATCAGGATCAGGCAGGACACCGCGCCCCACCCAGGCCGTGCGCCGTGCCGACCAGCCGCGTCGGTCGGGCCGCATGAAATCCATGGTGAGCAGCGCCGAGGCGGAGTTGAGCGTGGAGTCGATGCTGGACATGAGCGCGGCGAGCAGCCCGGCGAAGACGAGCCTCGAGAG